>DGNZ01000068.1 GCA_002389175.1 Rhodospirillaceae bacterium UBA4479
TCAGGCGATGAATTTCATCAATGAACAGCACATCGCCCGCATCCAAGTTCGTCAGGATCGCGGCCAGATCACCAGCCTTGGCAATCACCGGACCGGATGTCGCACGAAACCCCACGCCCATTTCCTTGGCGACGATGGACGATAGCGTCGTCTTGCCCAATCCAGGCGGGCCAAAGAACAGCACATGATCGAGTGCTTCGTTCCGCTGAATAGATGCTTCGACGAAAACTTTTAGATTGCTTCGGACTTTTGGTTGGCCGACGAAATCATCAAGCCGTTGTGGGCGAAGGGCGACGTCTTGCACGTCACCTTCGATCTTATCAGGTTCAATGATGCGGTCTTCTTCGCTCATCTAACCGCGCGCCCCTGGTCCGGTGTCAGCGGGTGCCAACCGGGATAATCCACCCCGGATAAGGGCCGCAACATCGGCACCCTCGCCCAATTCACCAGCAGTTTCTGAAACTGCCCCAAAAGCCTGGGACGCGTTGTAGCCCAAATTCACCAGCGCCGAGACCGCGTCTGAAACTGTATTCCCAGCCGCAGGCGCACTGCCCTTTGCTGCCTTGCCGGTGGCCGCTGCCAAGGTCTGGTTGAGTGCGATGGCGCCCACTTTGTCTTTAAGTTCTGAGGCAATTCGGGCCGCTAATTTGGGGCCTACACCAGGGGCACGGGTGATCGTGGCTTTGTCTTGGGCAGCAATCGCCTGACTAATTTCATCGGGGCTTAAGGCGCTTTGGATCGCCAGGCCTACTTTTGCGCCAACGCCCTGCACCGTTGTTAGAAGCTTGAACCAATCACGTTCGGTCGTATCGGCGAAACCATAAAGATGAATGTGATCCTCGCGAACATGGGTTTCGATCACCACTGTGACCGCATCACCAACGGCCATGCTGCCCAACGTTCTGGACGATGCGAACACGTGATAGCCCACGCCATTCACATCGACGATCAACCAATCATCACCCAGTTCTTCGACGATGCCTTTTAAGCGTGCGATCATGTCGCCATTCTCGCCAAAGCCTTCACCCGCTCTGCGCTGCCACGATGGTGCGCGTGACATATCGCGACGGCCAGCGCATCGGCCGCATCGGCGGTCGCAATCTGCGCACCGGGCAGCAATGTCTTCACCATCATCTGGATTTGTTCTTTTTGTGCATGACCTGATCCCACCACAGTTTTTTTGACGAGGTTCGGCAGGTATTCTGCAACGTATAACCCGGCCAATGCAGGTACCAACATGACGACGCCCCTGGCTTGACCAAGTTTTAGCGTCGATACCGGGTTCTTATTCACGAACGTTTCTTCGACCGCCGCTTCTTCAGGGTGATGTTCTGCGATCACCTCTTGCAGGCCTGCATGCAGTTCAACCAGCCGATCTGACAAGCTCGCCTTGGGAGACGTGCGAACAGTACCGTCGGCAACATGACGCAATCGATTGCCATCGACATCGATCACACCCCAACCGGTGTTTAGTAATCCAGGATCGAAGCCGATCAATCGCACGTTCGCTCCTATCTTAAGCGCTCAGGCGCTCCATCACATCATCAGGAATATCGAAATTAGCCGACACGGCTTGGACGTCATCGTTGTCTTCGAGCGCTTCGATCAGTTTTAACAATGTACCCGCAGCATCTTCATCGACCGCAATTAAATTTTGCGGCTTCCACTCAAGCCCTGCACTTTCAGGATCACCAAATTTTTCTGCCAACGCATCACGCACATCAGCAAAATCGTTCGGATCGCAAATCAACGTGTGACTTTCATCGTCGCTCTCTACGTCGGAGGCCCCTGCTTCCAGACCCGCTTCGAACATCGCATCTGCGTCCGCTTTGTCGGCTGGAAATACCAATTGTCCAACGCGATCAAACATGAACGCGACGCTGCCGGTTTCACCCAAGTTGCCACCATTTTTGGAAAACGTGGAACGGACTTCGGATGCTGCGCGGTTACGGTTATCTGTCAAAATCTCTACGATGATGGCGATGCCGCCGGGCCCATAACCCTCGTAGCGGATTTCTTCGAAATTGTCGGTATCGCCGCCAACACCCTTTTGAATGGCGCGTTTGATATTGTCATTCGGCATGTTTTGGCCGCGTGCGTTGGCAATCGCGAGACGCAGCGCCGGATTGAAGCCGGGGTCTTCACCCGCACGTGCTGCAATCGAAATTTCTTTACCTAACTTCGCAAATACCTTGGCGCGCTTTTTGTCCTGCGCGCCCTTGCGATGCATGATATTTTTAAACTTTGAATGGCCTGCCATATCCCAATACCCATATTTTTTCGTCAATCACATCGCAGACCGCCATCACGCGAACCCTGCGAATCTATGCATTCTACAACCTGCAGCCCCTTGTTGAACACCGGACTGTGTGAACTTCAACTTTTTTATAAACCGCGTTGGACACCGCACCGAATGGCAGCGGCGATAGAATTTAAGTTTTCGGCATCGCCTTGGGCAAATGCGCACCAATTCGAAGCGGCTGAATGCTTTTGGCCAAACCTGTTTTATCGTCAGTTATAATGTAGCTGCCACAGAGCGTCCCGTCTTCGGTCGCAGGTTCCAACCGCACTCGTTCTCCCTTGGTTACGAACCGAGAAACCGCGCCTTCTTTGCGCATTCCGATGACTGAATCATAATCGCCCGTCATACCCAAATCGGTCTGATATGCAGTGCCACCCGGCAGCACCCAGGTATCGGCCGTCGGCACATGGGTGTGCGTTCCAACCACTGCTGTCACACGGCCATCCAGGAAATGCCCCATCGATTGCTTTTCGCTCGTTGCCTCGCCGTGCAGATCGACAAGAATGACATCGACATCGCGTTTAAGTTTATATCGCTCCAACAAAGTCTGCATCGCTTGGAATGGATCATCCAATAGTTCCATGAACAATCGGCACATCACATTCACCACAAGGACACGTTTGTCATCTGCAGTTTTGTATATGCCAAAGCCCTTGCCCGGCGTATCGGGCAGATAATTGATCGGACGGATAACTTTATCATCACGATCCATGTGGCTGATGATTTCACGCTGATCGAACACATGGTTGCCCGTGGTCACACAGTCGGCGCCCGATTGATAAAAGGTCTCACACATATTTCCGGTGATTCCGAACCCGTGGGCCGCATTTTCACCGTTAATGACAACAAAATCGACTTTCAGGCGTTCGCGCAATCGGGGCAACTCGGCATTCACAACGGCCCGGCCAGCACTTCCGACGACATCGCCAATCATCAAAATTCTCATCCGGTCAGTGCTTTCATTCTAGGCTACCTGTTAGCGCGCTTTGGCACGTATGACTTGTTTTTCAGTTGCAATCCACTGCAATGCCCGATCATGGGGACCACGGGGCACGGTATCTACTTGTTGGGCTGAAAATGCAACGCCCACGGTCGTTATCGGAGCATCCAATTCAAGTTTTTCAATGGTCCGATCATAGAACCCACCACCATATCCCAATCGATATCCATCCGCATCGAAAGCCAGCAATGGCACCAAAAGGACTTCGGGAATGATCTCTGGTTCAGACGGTAAAGGCTCGGACGTGCCGAATGCACCGGGCACCAATTCTTCGCCCACGAACCATTTCCGAAATATTAGCGGCTGGGCCTTTGCCATCACAACCGGCAGCCCTGTGACGTGACCCAAATCGGTCAGCGCACGCATCGTGGGCAATGTATCGATCTCTGAGCCAATCGGCAGAAATGCACTGACGTGATACGGAAGGCTCAGGCCCAACTGGATTGCGTTATTGAGAATCTGATCGCGAAGCTGATCCCCGGCATTGGGATTTTCGCTCGCAGCGCGGTTTCTGATTTCGGCAGCTTCAATGCGGGCCGATTTCTTAATTTCGTCGATGCTCATTGAATGCGCTCAGATATTAATGGTACGACGAGCCACATAAGCCGATGACCGTGAGATCCTCCGTGGCCTGCTCTAGCAGGTGGGCGCCGTGAATACCGATCCCAGGGGACCGGCAGGGACAGCTCCCGTACGATGGATTTAAGGCCCCAGGGATAACGATGGCCTAGCGTGCTCAGTAGCCCGCCGCCCTCTAACCTAGGAACCTTCGAGCCTCGCGGCAATGCTTTCGATGCGTTCGGCGATGTTTTCCAGGCTTTTGCTCATGCGATCTTCGGATTGGGCCGCCGCTGCGGCCCCCTTACCGCCAGATTTCATTGTTTCCGTCTCGGCATACGCGTCAGATAATTCGTCAGCCACCAACAATGACACCATCACCAAAAGCTTGGCATCGCCAATTTGCCCTACGGCCGCAACCAATTCGCCCACACGGCGATCAACGTACTCACCCAATCGGGTGATGTGCGCTTCTTGGCCATCATCGCATGCAAAGGTGTGTTTCCGCTCGTTCACATTGACGGTGACTTTTGCCATTACGATTTATCCTCGCCATCCAGAACAGATTCGAGGCGAGCAATTGTCTCGGTCAGTTTTTCAGCGGCATTCAAATTGAGTGATTTCAGCTTATCGTTCTCATCACGCAGTTTAGCTACATCTGCATCACCATTGGATTCTGCCCCCTTGGGCAGGTTGGCACTGGCCGTATCCAATCGATGAACGGCTGCTTCTAGGCGTTCTAACGCGCGGTCTACCCGCGATGCTTTTGCGATAGTCGGTGACGACATAGTGATTCTGATCCCAGAGTGTGCGACACAGCCCCAAACTGTAGCGCTACTATGAAGTGAACATCAAAAACGTCAACTAATTCATCAAGCTTTCGTCCTAAATCACTGAATATCTTCGAACATTACCAAATGATGACTACGCGTTCGTGTCACCATAGCAATTCAGACGTTGACCTTTGGCCTCAAAACCGTTTTTTTCCCGCTGAATAATCAAGTTTTTCAATGTTCGCCGCCTCCCGAAAATAACGTGAGGTCGGCCTTTCTAGGAGGAAACAATGGCGGTACGTGTTGCCATCAACGGTTTTGGTCGAATTGGTCGTCTGGTTTTGCGCGGCATCATCGAAAGTGGTCGCAGCGACATCGAAGTTGTTGCGATTAACGACTTGGGTTCAGTCGATATGAACGCGCATTTGTTGCGCTATGACTCAACGCACGGTCGCTTCCCGCACGACGTTAAAGTCGACGGTGACAGCATGGAGGCCGGCAAGGGCGTTATGAAAGTCACAGCAGAACGTGATCCCGCGAAACTGCCATGGGGCGAACTTAACGTCGATATTGCGTTTGAGTGCACCGGGTTCTTTGTTGACCGCGACGGCGCTGGAAAGCACCTTGAAGCGGGCGCGAAAAAAGTTCTGATCTCGGCACCAGGCAAAGATTCCGACAAAACGATCGTATACGGCGTCAACCACGACACGCTGACCGCCGAAGACAAGATCGTATCGAACGCATCTTGCACCACGAACTGCCTGGCCCCTGTCGCATCCGTTTTGCATGACCTCATCGGCATTCAAAAAGGCTATATGACAACGATCCACGCCTTCACGGGTGATCAGCGCACATTGGATACGCTGCATTCTGATCCTCGTCGTGCGCGGACAGCATCGGCATCATTGATCCCGACATCTACGGGTGCTGCCAAAGCGATTGGCCTGGTTATTCCAGAATTGATGGGCAAGCTTGATGGCAGCTCAATTCGTGTCCCAACGCAGAATGTTTCGCTGGTTGATCTAACGTTTGAAGCCAAGCGCGACACCTCAGCCGAAGAAATCAACGAAGCCATGAAAGCCGCATCCGAAGGTAAGCTTATGGGTGTGTTGGGTTACAACACGGAGCCGCTGGTTTCCATCGACTTCAACCATAATCCCATGAGCTCAACATTCGATGCAACTCAGACCCAAGTGATGGAAGGCAACTTCGTTCGCGTCCTGACTTGGTACGATAACGAATGGGGCTTCTCTAACCGTATGCCTGACACAGCTGCCGCAATGGCCGCTCTCTAAATGCAATCACATTCCAGCGCGACGTTTGTCGTTCACAATTTGAGTGACGCCAAACGCGCGCTGGAAATTGCAGTTCAAGCGGAAATAGATGTTACACTGTTGAGTGCACCGTCTGCCGCCAGCCTTCTTGGTCCCCGTATATTTAATGAAATGATTGCCACGGCGATGTCCGAAATCGAATGCGATGGCATCAAAGTCGATGCCGCCATTGATTGCGGCGATACGCCAGGCCCTGCCCTTCGAGCGATCAAAGAAGGCTGCCAACATATCGTATCCAACGCACCATCGGATGCGATTGCCAAGATCAGCCAGATCGCGACGGCATCAAACACACAAGTGACAACAGGACAGATTCCTGCACTTGATCTAGGATCATCAAAATTGACCGATGGACAATTGCTGACCTGGGTCACCAAACAAGAGTACTCCGCGCATGCCTAAACAAGAACCGATGCCGTGCCAGCTGTATCTGATTTCTCCACCACAGTTTGTTCCCGACGTATTTTCAGAAGATCTGAAACGTGCCATCGCTGGTGGCGTCGATGTGGTCGGGGCATTTCAGTTGCGCCTCAAAGATGTCAGTGATGATGATGTTTTGCGCGCCGCAGAGGTTTTGATGCCAATTTGTGCGGAACATGAAATTCCATTTCTTGTGAATGATCGCCCTGACTTGGCCGAAGCATCCGGTGCCGACGGCGTTCATGTCGGCCAATCTGATGCCAGTTACGATGAAGCACGTGCTATTCTGGGTGATAACAAGACCGTCGGCGTGACGTGCCATGACAGCCGCCATTTGGCGATGACAGCGGGCGAAAAAGGTGCCGACTACGTCGCGTTTGGAGCATTTTATCCAACCACGACCAAGGAAGCGAAGCACCACCCTGAGCCAGACATTCTGGAATGGTGTTCGTCCATGACCATCCTGCCCTGCGTCGCAATTGGCGGGATAAACCAAGAAAACTGTGGCCCGTTAATCGATGCCGGTGCAGATTTCCTTGCCGTTATCAGTTCCGTTTGGGGCTATGCAGATGGGCCAGAAGCCGCGGTTGCTGCATTTGCGGAAAAACTTCAGGCTTAAACTCGGCGATCAAAAACATAAGATTTACGTGGAACACCTTCGGCGGACCTGATAGAACCCGCGCCGATAAGCAGTTTTACACCTATCCATTATATTTTGCAGGACGGTCGCTATGAAGATTGATGGGAACGCCATTCGACCAGGAATGGTTATCGAACACCAAGGACGCCTATGGCGCGCCGCAAAAATTCAGCACACCCAACCCGGCAAAGGCGGCGCCTACTTGCAGGTTGAGCTCAAAGATATCCGCGATGGGACAAAATTGAACGAGCGTTTCCGCTCTTCGGAAAAGGTTGAACGCGCGCGTCTGGAACAGACGGAATATCAATACCTGTTCTCTGACGGTGATATGCACACGTTTATGCATAACGAAAGCTACGACCAAATTGCGCTTTCTAGCGAAGCCGTCGGTGAACAAAGCGTGCCGTTCTTAAAAGACGGTATGAACGTAAAGATCGAAAGCTTCGAAGACGAGCCGTTGGGTGTTGAATTACCCCAGCACGCAACGTTCGAAGTGACCGAGGCAGACGCCGTGGTCAAAGGCCAGACAGCATCTTCGTCATACAAACCAGCATTGCTGGAAAACGGCGTCAAAGTTTTGGTGCCACCTCATATCGAAGCTGGTACGCGGATCGTTGTCGATACGGACGAAGGCACTTACGTCGAACGCGCAAAAGACTAATCCGGAAAAAATACATATGACTATTAGAACGCCACTCATGACCGTCATGGTCGCTGCCGCTCAAAAAGCAGGCCGTGCGCTTCGACGTGACTTTGGCGAAGTAGAGCAACTTCAGGTCTCTAGAAAAGGTCCTGCGGATTTTGTCAGCAAGGCCGATACGAAGGCCGAAGAAATCATCTACGAAGAGCTTTCGAAAACACGACCCAACTACGGGTTTGTGATGGAAGAGCGCGGCGAGGTTGAAGGCTCTGACATTTCAAACCGTTGGATTGTCGATCCGCTGGACGGCACAACCAACTTCCTGCACGGCATCCCGCACTTTGCCATATCGATTGCGCTAGAGCGTGACCGAAAAGTTGAGGCCGGTGTTGTCTACAATCCAATTACCGATGATCTGTTCATTGCCGAACGTGGCAAAGGCGCATTTCACAACGACCGTCGCCTTCGGGTATCCGGTCGTGCTGATATCGCCGATTCGATTTTTGGAACAGGTATTCCATTCCTGGGGCGTGATGGTCACGAGCCATACATCGTCGAGCTACAATCCGTCATGGCACAATCAGCTGGGATTCGTAGGTTTGGTGCAGCAGCCCTTGATCTCGCCTTTGTCGCAGCCGGAAGATATGACGGTTTTTGGGAACATGGGTTATCGCGGTGGGATATCGCAGCAGGTATTCTGCTGGTGCGCGAAGCGGGCGGCATGGTGAGCGATTTTAATGGCCGTGATACGATGCTGGATTCGGGTGATATCGTTGCGACCAACGGCGCATTGGACCGAGATTTCCTTAAATTACTCAAAGACGCGCACAAAGTTTGAGCAAATCGGTTGAGGCTAACCCCCGGGTTAGGTGTTTTCGAATTAATTTGATAGCTTCATAATAAGACTGAAGCGTTTAATGATTGAAATGGGAGGCCGCATGTTTCGCCGACAAATTAAAGGCAGTGCAATTACGCGCAGCGCCGTGTTTGGGGCTTTGCTATTTACTGTTGCAACCGCTCCCGGTGCCGTATTTGCCCAGACGTCTTCATATACGCCTGCAACCGATGATGTTGTCATCAACTGGAATGCATTGAATGGCGGCACTGTTGCGGCCCCTGCATCCGGATATTCGTCGGCTTATGTTGGCACGCGATCAACCAATGGTCTGATGATGCCAGGACCGACCACGCCGCGTTCGCGCCTCTATGTCGCACCGCAAGGTGGTCAGGCAAGTATCCAGCTTCGCAAACCCGGTTCGGCACCCATGGCATCTGCGCCTATGAAAAAAGCGCCCGTCCAAGCAGCAAGCCGTGCGCCCTCACCTGCTCAAGTCGCAAGCGCACCGCCGCCTGCACCCAAAGCACCAGAAGCTGCCACGGCACCACCTAAAGCGCCGCCCGCACCTGCTGCTGTTGCAGCAACACCAGCGGCACCTGCGCCAGCCGCACCCGCGGCAGCGCCAAGTGCTCCTCCAGCACCGTCTGTGGTTGCGACGCCTGCAAGTGCACCAACAGCGCCGCCACCGGCGCCTGCTGTGGCCGTCGCGTCTGATCCTGCCGATGCTCCTATGCCAACAGAACAAGCGTCAGCTCCAACATCTGCCCCAGTCGACGGCCCCTCGCAGGTTCTGTTCAAAGGCGATAACACCAAATTATCCGCCGATGGTCAGCAGGTATTGGAAGCTGTCATCGCCGAGTTGGGCGCATCCGATAAGATGCGCGTACAGCTCATGGCCTATGCTGCTGGTAAAGATTTATCGTCAAGCAAAGCAAGGCGCATTTCATTATCTCGCGCTTTGTCCGTCAGGTCTTACCTGATCGAAAAAGGCGTACGTTCTACTCGCATTGATGTCCGCGCCCTGGGCGACAAAGCCGAAGGCGATCAGAAAAACCGCGTCGACGTCAATATGATCGAGCAGTGATGATCGGCTGGGTCTCGCGCATTGCCACGAACCCGATGATTATGCACTTTCAGGAGGATAAGACCTGATGACACGCCCAACCGTATTTCTCCTTCGGATGGCGGGTTTCCTGGCGTGTGTCGGCGCAGCCGTCTTCTTTGTTTTTGAACCTTTGCGCTCTGCGTTTATGGCCAATGCGCCACTCAACGGATTGATCTTGGGCGTGTTGGTCCTGGGTGTTTTCTATAATTTTCGCCAAGCAGGATTGCTTTACCGGGAAGTTTCTTGGTTGGCGCGCTTCCGCGATAACCTGTCCGAAGCCGAAGCTGGCATGCGCGTACCGCTGCCAGAAGCGACCGATGCGCCTCGGCTTCTTGGCCCAATGGCGACGATGCTCAGTGATCGACGCGGCATTCGGTTTAGCTTATCGGCCCTTAGCATGCGCTCTATTCTCGATGGGATCGCATCGCGACTGGACGAAAGCCGCGACCTCTCTCGCTACAATATTGGTCTTCTGATCTTTCTCGGCCTTCTTGGAACGTTCTGGGGATTGCTTGAAACGGTCGGCTCCATTGGCCAAGTGATTGGCGGATTGAGTGTAGATGGCGGCGAGTCATCTGTCGTATTCGAAGCCCTGAAAGAAGGCCTCGAAGCGCCGATAAACGGCATGGGCACGGCTTTTTCATCATCATTGTTTGGATTGGCAGGTTCTTTGGTACTTGGTTTCTTGGACCTACAAGCCAGCCAAGCGCAAAACCGTTTTTACAATGACTTAGAAGAATGGCTGTCGAGTGTGACACGCCTGTCGAGCGGGGCATTGGGTTCCGATGGAGAACAAGGTGTTCCCGCCTACGTCCAAGCGCTGCTGGAACAAACCGCCGAAAGCCTGGAGAACCTTCAAGTCATCATTTCGCGCAGCGAAGAAGGCAAGCATTCGGTGAATTCTGGCCTCAATTCGTTAACAGGCAAGATTGAAGAACTCACCGATCACATGCGGACAGAGCAACAAGTGATGCGACACTTGGCCGAAGCGCACATGGAAATGAAACCAATCCTCCAAAAACTGGCAGATGCACGTTCAGATGGCGGTGGTATGGATGAAAATGTGCAAAAACATTTCCGCAACATGGATACCAATATCCAGCGCCTGATCGAAGAAACCACGCTTTCACGCGACGAGATTTCCGATGCCCTACGCCGCGAAATTCGTTTGCTCGCACGAACCATTGCCGCGACCGGCGATGGGTCTTAGGTCTAGTCAGTGGCCAGCCTAAGCCGCCGCGATCACCGTTCTTCGCTCATTTGGCCGGGCTTTGTTGACGCCCTCGCCACCCTTCTTATGGTCATCATCTTTTTGCTGATGATCTTTGTCATGGCGCAGTTTTTCCTGGGCCAAGCCTTATCGGGTCGCGACCAAGCACTCCGCCAATTGGAAAGTGATTTAAGCGAACTATCGCGCGTGTTGGCATTAAGCCGCGAAGAAAACACCCAACTTAAATTTGGCGTCGAAAGCCTACAGGATCAGTTGTCTGCATCCTTGAGCGCGCGCGCCGGGCTTGATGCCCAGCTGGCTGAACTCCGGGCAAGTTATGTTGCTGCCCAGGATCAAGTTGGCCGCCTAGAAAGCCAACGTGCGACTGACCAGGAAATCATCGGGAATTTGAATGCCGACAATGATGCGATCCGCAAAGAGTTGGCCAATCTGAGTGGCGACGTCGCAGCCTTAAAAGCCTTGAAGGCTGAGCTGGAAAAAGAAGTCACAGCACTTTCATTGCGCGCATCTCAGGCCGAGACCGAGGCTGACAACCTAGAGAAAAATCTGACGAAGACTGTGGAGTCATTGGTAGAGGCGCAGACCAAAAGCCAAGGCCTAGAAGTCGGGTTGGCCGAGGAACGAGAAATCTCTGAGAGCGCACGGGCGCAATTGGCTCTCATGAACCAACAAATGGCGGCGCTTCGCCAACAATTAAGCGTGCTGACTGCTGCCCTTGATGCGGCCGAGGCTGATGCAGAAAAGAAAAACGTCCAAATCAAAGCACTCGGCCAACGGTTGAATGCGGCCCTGGCAAGCAAGGTCCAAGAACTGTCGCGGTATCGCTCTGAATTCTTTGGGCGTCTTCGCGAAGTCATCGGTGATCGCCGCGATGTTCGTATCGTCGGCGACCGGTTCGTCCTTCAGTCAGAGCTTTTGTTTGATAAAGGTGCTGCAACCATTGGCGAAAACGGTACCAAAGAACTCCAAGCCCTGGCCACCACCTTGTTGGAAATCGCGCTAACCATGCCGGGCGACATTGACTGGATTTTACGTGTCGATGGTCATACCGATAGTGACCCCATCGCAACGCCCCAATTCCCATCGAACTGGGAACTATCGGCGGCGCGTGCCTTGTCCGTTGTTCGCGCATTGGTCGACGCCGGAATTCCGCCAAAACGATTGGCCGCTACGGGATTTGGGGAACATTACCCGATTGAACCAGGAAATACCGAAGTCGCAAAATCCAAGAACCGTCGCATAGAGTTCAAGTTCACCCAACGCTAATAGATGCCAATTCTTTTCCTCATCGTTGTAATCGATTTGATTGGCTTTGGCGTCATCATCCCACTGCTGCCGTTTTATGCGGAATATTATCAAGCCTCGCCGTTTCAAATCGGCTTATTGATGGCGAGTTATTCGGCATCCCAATTTATCGCTGCCGCTTTTTGGGGCCGCCTGAGCGACAGGATCGGACGGCGTCCCGTGCTCCTGATCAGTATCGCAGGATCTGCTGTCGCTTATACCTGGCTGGGGTTCGCAGAAACGCTGACGGTGTTGTTTGCAGCGCGTATCTTAGGCGGTTTTATGGCCGGGAACTTGGCCGCAGCTTTTGCCTATGTGGCAGATACAACGACCAAAGAAAACCGCGCCAGAGGCATGGGGATCATGGGGGCAGCATTTTCGGTGGGCTTCATTTTTGGTCCTGCGCTGGGCGGTATCTTGGCGGGTGCTGATGCCGCGACGGCCGATTTCCGAACACCCAGTTTTGTCGCCGCAGGCCTGTCGGTAATCGCATGTATCCTTGGCATCATTTTCTTAAAAGAAAGCCTGTCCGAAGAAATCCGCAATCGCCAAAATGCGATGACCAAAATAAACCGAATGCGCGTCTTGATGGATGCCCTACGCCAACCGGGTATCCGCTTGTTGATCATACTGTCGTTCCTATCGACATTGGTCTTCGCAGGTCTTGAAGCGATCTTTGCGATCTGGTCACTTCGGCAATTTGACTGGGGCCCGCAGCAAAATGGCTACTTGTTTGCGTTTATCGGCGTGATTGCGGCGATCATCCAAGGCGGGTTTATCGGTAAGCTGACGGCGCGTTTTGGAACCGAGCGATTGATTGTTGGCGGCTCGTTGGGATTGGCCATCGGATTGGCATTTACGCCCTTGGCACGAACAGAAATCGAATTGATCACAGCAATGGCGATTGCCAGCTTTGGGTTTAGCGTGCTGTCGCCTGCCCTTAATACCTCTATTTCGATCCGTGGCGAGGCCGATGTCCAAGGCGGGCTATTTGGCGTCACGCGCTCTGCAACGACGCTATCTCGTGTCTTTGGGCCCATACTTGCTGGGGCAGCATTTGCTGTGTTCGGGCTGGATTCCCCCTATTTTTTCGGTGCCGTATCAATGCTGTTCGTCGCCGGTTTAGCGCTTTATTTTCTGATCTTAAAAACCCAGAAAAATGGGGCTTAAAATCACTCTGATAACGAGGCTTGAAACCCTGTCATCAAGCCGTTATAACGCGCTCTCAGTTTAATCGGAGCAAGCGACATGAAGAAAGACCTGCACCCGGAATATCATGAAATCACCGTTCAAATGACGGATGGTTCCACGTTCACAACCCGTTCGACCTGGGGTAACCCTGGCGATACGCTGAAGTTGGACATTGACCCGACGGCGCACCCCGCTTGGACCGGCGTTCACCGCTTGATGGACAGCGGCGGTCAGTTGGCGAAATTCAACAAACGTTTCTCGGCGATCGGCCTTAAAAACTGATATCGCTGACATATTCGATTTGACGCCCCTTTGTTATCAAAGGGGCGTTTTTCGTGTTTGAGGTGTTTTTCTTGATAAAAAATCGCCTCATTAAATCAAATTGTTCTGCGATTCTGTTTTTGTTATCATATATTTGAGGAATTCTGATCCATCTTAGCAGATGAGTCGGAAGAATATTTTATGGGGCGGCGAATCGCTTTAAGCAAACGCCGTTTTGAGAGGGTATCGTGCCAGGGATCACGCAGTTTGAGGTCCAGGTCCAACAGGGTAAGCGCTGGAGTATCCACGCGCAGTTTGGTTCATTCCAAAAAGAAGCCGCTGTTGAAGAAGCCAAAGGCTTGGAGAGCATGCCCAGCATCTCCGCCGTTAAGGTCGTGCGTGAAGTCTATGACCCTGACCGAGGCACCTCTCAGGAATTTGTGATTTATAAAAGCGACGGTGTGACAGCTCTCGCGCAGCACGAAACCGACGCCACAGATGGTGCCAAGGCAACCAGCTGGATGGATGATGACTCAGCCACCGATTCTGGCGATGACGGCATAGATGATTTTGGATACTACGACGAAGACGAACCAAAACCCAAAAAGTCAAAACAAGGGAACAGGCAGCCCAAGAAGGCATCATCGCTGACAACCATCCTTGTGAAACTTCTGCTTTCAGCCTTGATCAGTATTACTCTCGCAGGCTTTTTCACCTCCATCACATCGTCGATTCTTCACAACAAAACGTTGTTCGGCATTCGGATCGTTGGAAATGCAGAAGGCAATTTGCTGTTCATCGTGTTTATCGGAACATTTTTATTGTCCGCGATCATGCTCGCAACCAGCATGTTGAAGCGTGAAACATTGGCCGTGAGCAGCCCAAAGCCGCAACGCGCCAAAGCGTCGCCAAAAGCGGCGCGGAAGGTCAAAAAAGTTAAAAAACGCAAAAAGCGTCCTAAACCTTCGAATGACATGCATGATGGCCGTAAACGGAAATCTGGCGAAGAAGACGATGCGTTGAATGATCGTTTACGCAACGAAATGGGCGGCAAACCCGATGATGCTGGACCACCAGCAGAAGCCGCTGGATCGTCTGGTCTCTCGCCAAAAGAAGAAAAACAAAAAGCCTTTATGATGAAGGCGCTGGGCAATGCCCTTGAGGGTTCCAGCTTCAACGAGAAGAAACTGGACAACTTCAATAAGTTCGGTGTGAACCTATGGGTCGCAGGGGCTGCCGAAGCATTGATGCAATCGCGCGGGATAAGCCAAGCCGCGGCGAACAAGATCTTGGCGGACGGGGTTCAAACGCTCGGCTACAAAAAGTCGCACGCCGAGAACTTCGCCGGAAAATACGAAGAATACCTTCTGCAAGACAGCCGCTATATGCAGATGTTCCAGGCGGGCCGGAATGCCATGAATACATACATGTCCGATGAAACGCACATCGCGCGTCATCTTGATACGTCGTTGGAAGAATGGAACAAGCCCAAGCAACGCGAAGAGCAACCGCGCGTCATTACGGTTCTGTTCACAGATATTGCTGGCTCTACGGCGATGACGCAAGCGCTTGGCGATGCTGGTGCACAAGAGGTCGTCCGTGCCCATAACAGGGTCGTCCGTGAAGCTCTGACCCAATTCCGCGGACGTGAGGTGAAACATACCGGCGACGGAATCATGGCATCGTTTGAACAAGCATCAGACAGCGTTGAAGCCGCGATCATGATGCAAAAAGGCTCGACCGCGCATACTCAAAACAATCCAAATCTGCCGCTGTTCCTGAAGATCGGCATTAACTCGGGCGAGCCGATCCAAGAAGACAACGATCTATTCGGATCGACCGTGCAAATGTCGGCCCGCATCGTCGACAAGGCGCAAAAAGGCGAGATATTTGTATCCGAGGTCGTGAAGGGTATTTGTACCGGAAAATCTTATCGATTCGTCAGCCGGGGCGGCTATGAAATGAAGGGCTTTGACGGCCCTATTACGCTGTGGGAAGTCGACTGGAAACGCGCGCAAGCTGCGGAATAATCCGTCCCCACCACGCCAAAACCGCAAAAAAATAAAAAAATTTTACGGCATCCCCTTGCAGGCGATCTCAGCCTAACTATTTCATTTGGGTAAACCGTGGATGCCTTTTTTGGGTCCACATTGTAACAATGGTGCCCAGTCTCGGGGCTGTTTAAAACGCCACGCGACAGGCGCTGAATTCAAATCGCTCAAAGGAGGATTTGCTATGCGTACGATTGATTTTTCACCCTTATTCCGTCACTCCGTTGGTTTTGACCGCATGCAGCGGCTCTTAGACACGGCTGCTCAGACCGAGCAATCGACGGCTTACCCACCATACAACATCGAACAAGTTGGCGATGAAGGCTACCAAGTCACCGTGGCCGTTGCTGGGTTTTCCGATGACGAATTGGACATCACCCTCACCGACCGCAGCCTGGTCGTAACAGGTAAGTCCGAGCGCGATGATGCCGACCGCAGTTACCTGCACCGTGGGATCGCAGGACGTGCATTTGAACGTCGCTTTGAGTTGGCTGACCACATTCAGGTCAAAGGTGCCAAACTCGAAAACGGTCTGTTGCACATCGGTCTGGAGCGCATCGTTCCAGAAAACGAGAAGCCACGGAAAATCGAAATTGCAGCTGATTCAGGCGCGAAAGCGATTGAACAAAAGAAAGCTGCATAACGACGAGTAACTGAGATCGTCCGACAGTCTCAGGATACCAAGGGGCGTGTTAGCTAAGGCTGGCACGCTCCTTTTTACTTGGTGTGCGCTTCAATAACTGCACGGTAGTTATCAGGAATGGGCATCGATGTTTGCGTGTCTTTGTCGACAAACACATGCACGAAATGCCCCGTCGAAGCAGGCCGTTCGTTTGCTTCACCGAAAATAGCTATCTCATAGGTCACACTGCTGCCACCAATCCGTCCGGCACGCAGGCACGCTGTGACCGTTTCCGGGAACGACAGTTGCTGGTGAAAGCGACACAAGGATTCCACAACGATCGGATAACACGTGTCGCGCTGCCAATCGATATCCATTGGCCCCATGGTAAAGCGCACCACGACGGTCTCAATCAGGCGGTTGTACACAACGTTGTTGAGGTGCCCCAGCATATCGTTGTCGCCCCAGCGTGTTTCGACACGCGTGTGATATGCAAAGTCTTCTTGGCGCCAAGATAGGTAGTCAGTCATGCTGAATCCGCCTTCATAATCGTCATAAACGCATCTTTGATGGTGTCAGGGATCGGCACGGGTTTGTTTGTCGCCCGGTCCACAAACACATGAACAAAATGCCCAGCAGCCGATGCGGTTTCTTCGTCATTTCTGAAAATGCCGACCTCGTAACGAACCGATGAATTCCCCATCCGGCCAATGCGCAGCCCGCAATGGATCATATCGGGGTACGCAACGGGCTGGGCGTAGTTGCACTGGCTTTCGACCACCACGCCAATCACGGGCGCGTTGTGAATATCCAGTCCCCCCTTTTCAATCAGAAAATAGTTCACCACCGTATCGAAGTAAGAGTAATAGGTGACGTTGTTCACATGACCATAAAGGTCATTGTCCATCCAACGTGATTGCAGTTCGAGGAAATAACCATAGGCGGGTCGCGCCTCTGCGGGGGGTGTTGCCATTTGTGATGAGTTCCGTATCGAGCAATTGATTAAGGGGCTGCCATTTTTGGCAACCCCTTGTTTTTCTTATAAAGCTCTAACCCTGTCAAACTCGCCACTTCTTTAAACTGGCGATCGAATTAAAGCGGTCTTGTTACCCCACGTCAAGCGGGAGTTTATCTTAAAAAATACTCATACTAAATAGGGCAAAAACACGCTCATTCGGGCGAATTTGCAAAAAAGACCGCCCCGAGGATGGGGCGGCAAGTTTAACAGGGAGGTGTGGAGAGAGGACCCTTAGACCCTGATCCACAAATATATGATGTACCCCACGTGTTAATTTTGATTTAACAGGTTCACACTAGGCAAAACCGATTCGCCCCGCCACTAAGGACCCATCAGCGCAATGGACCCACAAGTTATCGCATTCGCCATTCTGATTTTCGGATTCTTATTGCCGATGGCCCATGTCGCGTTTTCACCTTCGGCCGGGCCCTGGCGTATGCCCCCAGAAGCGCGGTGCCCGTTCAGCCCACGAATTGGATGGCTGGTGATCGTGATGTTGTTGGGCCCGATTGGATGGCTGATGTTCATGACCCGAAAGCGTCGGCGTAAGCCCCAGCAGCCGAGCGACTAGGGTTACTTCTTAAAAAATGCCTCAGCACCTTGGCGAGCGGCTTCTTTTCCTTTTATCGCCTCTCGAACCCGTTCAATTTCAGACTCCATCTCGGCGATGTATTCGTGCAGCGCATCGATGGACAATTCCTCAAGGCTTTTGAGGGCTGGTTTTTTCTTCTGTGGTTCGAGATCGTCAAATGACATTCCGTGCTCCGCATCATAAAGTCGCGAGAATGTTAAAAGACTGACCCCTTAGACGACAAGTAGTGAATATTAATGACCCTTCCGAATACCATGAACTGTATTGAAATCACCGAGCACGGTGGCCCCGAAGTATTGAAACCAACAACGCTGCCCGTGCCTGAGGTCGGTCCTGAGGAGGTCCTGATCCGCGTGCACGCAGCGGGCGTCAATCGCCCCGACTGCATTCAGCGCCAAGGCAATTACGCGCCACCGCCCGGGACTACCGATATTCCCGGCCTTGAGGTCGCAGGCGAGGTCGTCGCCTTGGGTGCGGACGTCCAAGGCATAGATATTGGCACTAAGGTATGTGCGTTGGTTGCTGGTGGTGGTTACGCTGAATACGTCACGGCCCCTGCCCCTCAGGTCATGTCCATCCCCGTTGGATTATCTATTATCGAGGCCGCAGCCCTGCCCGAGACTTTTATGACGGTATGGACCAATGTGTTTGAACGCGGACGGCTACAACCGGGTGAAACGCTGATGGTGCATGGGGCATCCAGTGGAATCGGGACAACAGCCATTCAACTGGCCCATCATTTGGGCTCACACGTCATCGCCACTGCGGGAAGTGATGAAAAATGCCAGGTTTGTCTGGATTTGGGTGCGGACCGGGCCGTCAATTACCACGATGAGGATTTCGTTGCCGTTGCTAAGGAATCCAACGGCGGCAAAGGTGTCGATGTCATTTTGGATATGGTCGGCGGTGATTACATCCAACGAAACATCAAGTCCTGTGCACCCGATGGCCGAATTGTGAACATCGCATACCTGCGTGGACCCAAGGCTGAAATCAACTTTATGACGGTGATGCTCAAACGCCTGACCCTGACAGGTTCGACGTTGCGCCCCCAACCCATCGCACGAAAAGGCGAGATCGCCGCCAGTTTGATGGAGCGCGTATGGCCATTGATAGAAGATGCCAAAGTGAAACCCGTTATTCACACGGTCTTTCCGCTTGAAAAGGCGGCCGCAGCCCATGCGTTGATGGAAACAAACACCCATATTGGGAAAATTATGCTGAGTATCGTAGAATAATTTCCGAAATGAATGTGGATCAAGCTTTGACCGTGGGCCAGCACTGGCGTTATAAGTAGCGCCAGTGAGATCGGAATGCCAATCCGATTAATCCCATGAACTTGAAGAGGAAGAGATTATGGCGCATCCGTTGATGCCAAAGGCAACTGCCGTTTGGTTGGTCGATAATACGACCCTGACGTTCAAGCAGATCGCCGATTTTTGTGGTTTGCACGAGCTTGAAGTACAGGCCATTGCAGACGGCGACGTCGCAATCGGTATGCAGGGCACGGACCCCATCAAAACTGGCGCGGTAACGGCCGAAGAATTGGCCCGCTGCGAACAGTCTGTTGACGCCGTCATTCAAATGGCGAAGGTTAATATCCCGCAGCCAAAAGCCCGCCAAAAAGGCGCACGCTATACGCCTGTTTCCAAACGCGGCGACCGCCCGAATGCGATCGCATGGTTGTTGAAAAGCTATCCAGAACTTTCCGATGCGCAAGTATCCAAGCTGATCGGCACCACGAAGCCGACCATCAACGCGATCCGAGATCGGTCTCATTGGAATTCAACGAACATCAAACCGGAAAATCCTGTCAGCTTGGGCTTATGCTCGTCCGTTGATCTGGAAAAATTAGTTGCTGTGGCTCGCGCCCGAACTGGAACCGTTCACGCGCCCAAGGCTGTTGCTGACGAACCAACATCTGATGCGCCAATTTCAATGCCACCCGCTGCAACGCCGCCGGCACCTGAATCTCCATCCGAGTAATTTAACCGCTGCCAAATTTTCGGCACCGCGTTTACGTATAAAAAAACGGCTGGGAAATCCCAGCCGTTTTTATTTGTTCTTTTAGAAAACGTCGTCGGTCAGTTTGCCTTGAGATACTCAATGACAGCCTTACGATCGCCCTCTTTTTTCAATTTCAATACCATCGAAGATTTTACGCCCGTTTTGGAGTCTGTGTAGCCACGCGGATCCTTGAGGTATTCATAAAGTGTGGCGTCGTCCCAGGTCCAATCAGCACCCTTCAGGCCTTTGTATTTGGTATAGCCATCAGCCGTGCCAGCTTTGCGTCCAACAACACCTGCCAACGAAGGGCCGATTTTGTGCTTACCAGCTTCTAATGAATGGCACGCTTTGCATTTGTTAAAGACTTTCGCGCCGTCAGCAGCTTCTACAGCGGCTGTATTTACAGCGATCAATGCGGTTGCGCCTATTGCTGCAAGAAAAAGCTTTGAAATTTTCATTCTCTTCACCTTCGTTCGGTTTTTAAATTCTATTTGTTGTTGTCTCGAAACACCCATCTGGGACTACCCTAAGCTGTTCTAAACAATATTTAAAGCCCACTTGTGGCAAGTTTAAGGCAGCTACGTTTCAGAAAGTAACTTCTCCACGCAAACAACTTCGACCGCCGCTGTGAATACTTTCATCGCCGACGCGACTTCTTCGACACTTGGAAGTGTCGGAGCAATGCGGATGTTTCGGTCATTGGGATCTTTGCCATAGGGGAACGTGGCACCCGCAGGGGTGATTTTAACCCCGGCATCTGCACATCGTTTGACGATTTCTGTGGCGCACCCGTCGACCACATCAACGCTCAGAAAATACCCACCTTTTGGGTTTGTCCACGTCGCCAGACCTTTGCCGCCCAAATCGCTTTCAAGCGCATTAATCACGGCCTCAAACTTTGGTCGGATGATTTCGGCATGCTTGGCCATGTGATCAAGGATGCCGTCCATATCCTTGAAGAACTTCACTTGGCGCAGTTGATTGATTTTATCAGGACCAATCATGGCAAATGTGATTTTTTCGATATGATCGTCGATGTTGGCAGGACTAGACGCCAGCATCGCAACCCCAGCACCCGCATGGGTGATTTTAGATGTCGAACCGAACACAATCGCCCGGTCTGGGTTTCCTGCTGCCTCGCACGCCGCCATGATATCGGCTATTTCCGCAGGCGCATCACCCACGTAATGCACTGCATAGGCGTTATCCCAAAGCAGCCGGAAATCAGGTGCCGCTGTTTCCATCTCAGCCAAGGCTTTGACCGTGGCATCAGAATAAACTTCGCCCGACGGATTGGAATATTTCGGCACACACCAGATGCCCTTAACGCTCGGGTCATCTTTGACCAATGCGCGTATCGCATCCAAGTCTGGACCTTCGGGCGTCATTGGCACGGTGGGCATCTCAATACCCAAACGCTCACATATCGCAAAGTGACGATCATACCCCGGAACCGGACAGATAATTTTGGGATTCTGATCACGCCATGGGCCTTCGCCACCCGGCACCCCATACGTCATCGCATTGGAAATCACATCCCACATCATCGCCAAGCTTGAATTACCACCGATGATGATCCGCTCCGGCGTCGTGCCCAGATACTCTGCGAACAGGCGGCGCGCTTCGGGGATGCCGACCAGACCGCCATAGTTCCGAAGGTCTGTGCCGTTCTCATCATTTGTATCGCCAGGTTTCACGATGGTCAGCAGGTCATCACTGAGGCTCAGTTGATCAGCAGATGGTTTACCACGGGTGATATCCAGGCTGAGGTTGCGCCCTCGTAGCCCATCAAAACGGGCAGCAGCTTCAACGTGCAGGGCTTTTAGGTCTTCTGCGCTCGATTTTGTAAGGTCCATTTTTTCTCTCGATATCCTTTAGTCAGCAACATCAACGGGATAATTTTGCGCCAAACGGCCCCCATCGGCATTAATCGTTTCACCTGTGACATATCCTGCTTCGTCTGTCGCAAGAAATACACAGATGGACGCAATTTCTTCAGGCTCGCCCGGACGGCCCATCGGTGTACGCGAAAGTACACGGCGGCGCGCAGCGTCGTCAGCCATCATGGTTTTACCCATTTCTGTGGCGATGGTCCCCGGCCCCACCGCGTTCACCCGAATGCCATGAGGTGCTAGTGATAATGCCATCGATTTGGTCAATTGCTGCACGCCCCCCTTACAAACCGTGTACGGCGTGACAGAAGGGATCGCGACAATGGCGTTGATCGACGACATATTGATGATGGCGCCCGACCCTTGTTTGACCATTTGTCTGGCTGCGGCCTGCCCCGCATAAAAGAATCCATTCAGATTGATGCCGATGGTGCGTTCCCAGTCTTCTTCTGTGATATCCAGAAAATCACTCGCGGCGATAATGGCTGCGTTGGATAAGTGCACATCGACGCTACCAAACGCATCCACGGCAGCAGCGATCAAATTGTCACATGCGCTTTTGGATGAAACATCACATTCAACGAAAACCGCCTCGCCGCCCTGTTGACGAATGGCCGCAGCAACGGCTTCACCTTTGTCCACCTGTACGTCCGAGACGACAACTTTGCCCCCTTCGGCAGCAAACCGCATGGCGCAAGCCTCACCAATACCCTGCGCTGCGCCCGTAATGACGCAAACCTTATCTTTGAGCCGCATGTTAAGAACCCTCCCCTAAAAAAATATCAGCCAAATTCATCAGCGACTTTTAAACAGCGCGCGCGTTCGGCATTATGCAAAAAAACACTGCAACGCGCATGTTTCAAGCGCGACGATCACTGGGAGCAAGAATATGTCCGACGTCAGCATCTATGACATCGATTTAGGTCAATCGCCAGCCAACCATACCCCCCTGTCACCGTTATCATTTATCCGGCGCACCGCTGCCGTATACCCCGATCATTTATCGGTGATTCATGGTGCACGGCGCTATACGTGGTCGGAAACCTACGAGCGCTGTAAGCGCCTCGGCTCGGCCTTGCAAAAAAGTGGCGTCAAAAAAGGCGACACCGTCGCGGTGATGGCATCAAACACCCCAGAAATGTACGAATGCGCGTTTGGTCCCGCCATGATTGGCGCCGTCGTGAACACCATGAACGTTCGGTTAGACGCAGACATCATTGCATTCTCGCTCGATCATGGTGAAACCGACGTCATCATCACCGACAAGGAATTCTCAGCGACCGTCAAAGCAGCGCTGGAAAAGGTCGGGCGCGATATCTTGGTGATCGACATTGATGACCCTGAATACGATGGCCCCGGCGAGTGCATCGGCTCCATCGACTACGAAGCCTTTATCGCCACCGGCGATCCTGACCTTGAATGGGATTTACCCGGTGATGAATGGGACGCAATCAGCCTCAATTACACATCGGGCACGACGGGCGACCCCAAGGGTGTGGTCTATCATCACCGGGGTGCATACCTAAACGCCACGTCTAATATCCTCGTATGGAACATGACCCATCATCCTGTATATTTGTGGACATTACCGATGTTCCACTGCAATGGCTGGTGCTTTCCATGGAGCATCGCCGCGATGGCTGGAACAAACGTATGTCTGCGCCGGGTCAATGCCGCAAACATCTATAAACATATTGCCGAAGACAAAGTGACACACTTCTGCGGCGCGCCGATTGTCCTCAATTTTGTCGTCAACGCGACCGACGAGGAACGCCGCACGTTCGACCATGACGTCAACATCATGACAGCGGCGGCCCCGCCACCCGCCTCGACGCTTGCACGGATGCAGGAACAAGGTTTCAACGTGTCGCATACGTATGGGCTAACAGAAACATATGGCCCCGCTGTGATCTGTGCATGGAAAGACGAATGGAATGCGGAACCGATTGAAAAACAGGCTTATCTTAAGGCACGCCAGGGCGTGAAGTACCACATGCTCGAAGATCTGTGCATCATGGACCCTGAAACCATGACCCCCGTCCCCGCGGATGGCGAAACCATGGGCGAAGTGATGTTCAAAGGGAACAACGTCATGAAGGGGTATCTGAAGAACCCGAAAACGAGCACCGAATCACTATCGCACGGATGGTTCCATTCAGGCGATTTGGGCGTCTTGCATCCTGATGGCTACATCCAGCTCAAGGATCGGTCCAAAGACATCATCATTTCAGGGGGTGAAAACATCTCGTCGATTGAGGTCGAGAGCGCATTGTACGCTCACCCCGATGTCATCGCCGCAGCCGTTGTCGCACGCCCCGACGATAAGTGGGGAGAAACACCCTGCGCATTTTTAGAAATGAAGGGTGGCAGCACCGCGACTGAAGAAGAAATCATCGCGTTCTGCAAAGACAATCTGGCGAGCTTTAAGTGCCCCAAGACGGTGATATTCCAGGAATTGCCAAAAACATCGACAGGTAAAATACAGAAATTCATCCTGCGCGACCAAGTGAAAAGCTTGTAGATAACCGAATACGCACCATGCCTGTGATGCGACCCTAAGTCACATCACAGGCACTGCATATATTTCAAATAAACAAGGCCGCCACCTGGCTAGGTGCGGCCTAAATATTCAGTTTAAATTTTGGATGAACACTCTCAATGTTCCATCCCAGTCAGCTCATCTTTAATCTTGAGCTTTTTCTTCTTGAGGTCGTGTATCACATCATCGTTCGGAAGTGGCTTCTTCTCCTCGTCATCAATCATGCTCTCCAAAGCGTAATGTTTCTGACGCAGGGCATCGACCCGCTCCAATTTTCCCATTGGCTCTATCCTCCTAATATTGGTTGATACGGCTTCTCAGTTATTGAAACTACACTGTCATGCTATCGTAATTTAATTTTAATTGCGACCCTATTTCTGATCAAAAAGGTCCTCCATTGTACCTTAGTCATCTTAATCGCCCATACATATGCCAAGACCGCGTGCGGTCCGCACACGCGCACCGTTCAGGTTTACCGGCCGTTGTTTTCCAACAACATCTGCCAGCGGAACATCACGGATACCGCCATCCCACCATGATAACATGCGGCCCGTATCCCCTCGCATCAACAAATCAACCGCATGCACACCAAACGACGATGCCAGCACACGATCAAAGCTCGATGGCTGACCGCCCCGTTGTACGTGTCCCAAGACCGTAACGCGAGTATCAGCGCCCGTTTGATCACGAATTTCCTGTCCCAACAGATGGCCTACGCCGCCATAGAGCAGCCGGCCTGATTCCTCGCTCTGGGTTGCTTTCCCGCCTATGGGGCGGACGGCTTCGGCACACACAACAAGGGCATGACGGCGCTGTTCCTCTTGAAACACATCGTCAAATTTTGCTTTGATTTTGTCGATGCTATACGGGATTTCGGGAATCAAGATGACGTCAGCCCCCCCAGCGATGCCTGCACTCAACGCCAAGTGCCCCGTGTCACGCCCCATGGTCTCCAAAATCATGACCCGGTGGTGACTGGCAGCTGTTGGTTGCAAGCCATCCAAAGCCTCAGCGACGACCCCAACCGCCGTATGAAAACCAATCGCAAAATCTGTCATCGGCACATCGTTGTCGATAGTCTTGGGGATACCGATAAACGGCAGATCAGCTTTTTCCATGATCTGATGAAGGATACGCAACGATCCATCACCGCCTATTGCAATCAGCCCATCTAATTTGAGCTCGCCCAAGGCATGAATGACCTCATCCGAACGATCAGATGTGGTGCCATCAGCACCCAGATACGCAAAAGGATTACCCTTGTTAATGGTCCCCAGCATGGTGCCGCCACTGCGGAGCACTTGCCCGGAAAAAACTTTTAAGGTGAGAGGCATGGTTCGGATAGGGCGGCTCAGCAGACCATCTGTGCTGTCGCAGATACCAATAACTTCTGCGCCATAACCATGAATAGCCCGTTTGACGACAGCCCGAATCGCGGCGTTTAATCCGGCGCAATCACCTCCGCTG
>DGNZ01000309.1 GCA_002389175.1 Rhodospirillaceae bacterium UBA4479
GTCATCCCGGCGAACGCCGGGACCCAGAACGTGTTAAAAATGGGTCCCGGATCAAGTCCGGGATGACAATTTTTTTACCGCTCAGCCCCACGTCGTCCTGGAATCTTTTAGACTGTCCTGAATCTTGTTCGACTTGAAAGTTTTTTGTTGGTTTAATAAAGAGCCTGGCCTTTCGCTACGCTACAGCCGGGACGACTGGGATCAATCCCGCGGCTTACTCAGCATCCGGCCCATGTGGCGGCCACCGACGACGTGCACATGCAGGTGCGGGACTTCTTGAAAGCCGTTTGTGCCGATGTTCGATAGAATACGGTATCCATCATCCGCGATACCGCACATCCGCGCCACGGTGCCAACACCACGGACGAAGCCAACAATTTCCGCATCCGTCGCGTTGGCGTGGAAATCATCAAAACTGACATAGGGACCCTTGGGGATCACGAGAACATGGGTTGGGGCCTGCGGCGAAATATCGTTGAACGCCAAACAATGATCGTCTTCAAAGACTTTATCGCAGGGGATTTCACCACGGAGAATTTTGGCAAAGATGTTCTGATCGTCGTAACTCATATCAAATCCCTTTTGTCGCTCATCGCTTAATTTGGTCGGCTGTTCTTCTCATCGATGCCAGAAATACCCTCGCGCTTGGCCAGCTCGGCATAGACGTCTTCGGGTTTCACATCCATCGCGGCCCACATCACCAGCAAGTGATACAGCAGGTCGGCGCTTTCAGCCGTGACGGCATCCTTGCCTTCGGACAATGCGGCAATGGTGACCTCGGCCGCTTCTTCAGACAGTTTCTTGCCGATCTTGGGCGGGCCACCTGCCAGCAGTTTGGCAGTATAAGACGACGATGCATCCGCACCGCGGCGGCTTTCAATCACGTCGAATAATTTCGCCAGCACATCAGATGTTGATTGATCAGACATTTCAGGTTTCCCGAATGGCGACGCCCGCCGCCTTCATATGTTCTTTGGCTTCGTGGATCGTATAGGTCCCGAAGTGAAAAATCGAGGCCGCGAGGACAGCGGATGCATGACCCTCGGTAACACCTTCGACCAGATGGTCCAGTTCGCCCACACCGCCCGATGCGATTACCGGAATGCCAACGGCGTCCGCAACCGCGCGCGTCAGCGGCAAATTAAAACCTACCTTGGTGCCATCCCGATCCATCGATGTCAGCAGAATTTCCCCAGCACCCAGGTCTTCCATTTTCTTGGCCCACGCGACGGCGTCGATGCCCGTTTCTTTGCGCCCACCGTGGGTGAAAATTTCAAACGTATCGGGTCCCGTTGCCTTCGCATCAATCGCAACGACAATGCACTGGGTGCCAAATTTCTCGGCGGCTTCGCGGACGAATTCTGGGTTGTGCACGGCGGCCGTGTTGATCGAAACCTTGTCCGCACCCGCCAATAATAATTTTCGAATGTCTTCGGTGGTGCGCACGCCGCCGCCGACGGTCAGTGGCATAAAGCATTGTTCAGCGGTCCGCGCCACCACATCAAAAATCGTTTCGCGGTTCTCGTGACTGGCGGTGATATCCAAAAAGCATAATTCGTCTGCGCCCGCCGCATCATAGACACGGGCCTGTTCGACCGGATCACCAGCATCAACCAGATCGACAAAGTTCACGCCCTTAACGACACGACCGTTGTCAACATCAAGACATGGGATGATGCGGACCTTGAGGCTCATGCCGCAGCACTCCCTTGCAATAGTGCAACGGCAGCAGCCAGATCAATCCGCCCGTCATACACAGCTCGGCCCGAAATCACACCTTCAAACGTATCGCCCGCTTGGTCTTTGATCTGATGCAAATCGTCCATTGACGATACGCCGCCCGATAAAATCACGGGAATATCGACGGCGTTGGCGAGCGAGATCGTCGCGTCCAGGTTCGGGCCTTGCATCGCGCCATCACGCCCGATGTCGGTAAAGATCAGTGCAGACGCACCCGCGTCTTCGAATTGTTTCGCGAGGTCCTCGGTTTTAAGTTCCGTCACATCGGCCCAACCTTCGACGGCAACAAAGCCATCGCGCGCATCGATGCCCAATGCCACCTGACCGGGGAAAGCCTTGCATGCGTCACGTACCAATTGTGGATCACGGACGGCAACGGTCCCTAAAATCACACGGCTGAGACCACGCTCTAGCCAGCCTTCGATGGTTTCCATATTTCGGATGCCGCCGCCCAGCTGCACCTTCATATCGACGCGGTCGAGGACACCTGTAACGGCATCGGCATTGGCAGGTTTTCCGGCGAACGCGCCATCCAGATCAACCATGTGCAACCACGTGCAACCCGCATCGGCAAAGGCTTGTGCCTGTGCTGCCGGGTCATCGTTAAAGACAGTCGCTTGATCCATATCGCCGTGCACCAGGCGCACGCAATTGCCGCCCTTTAAATCAATCGCTGGAAAGAAAATCATGGCTTCCACCGCAAAAAGTTGGTGATGATCCGAAGGCCTGCGTGTTGGCTTTTTTCCGGATGAAATTGTGTACCGACCATATTGTCACGACCGACCGCCGCGGTGATTTCACTACCATAATGCACTGAGGCCAAGCGCTGCATCGGGTTGGTGGGCACCAAGTGATACGAGTGCACGAAGTAGACATGCATGCCCGATGCGATGCCCTGCAAAAACGGATGTGGGTTTTCAGGGATCACCAATTCGTTCCAGCCCATATGCGGAATTTTTAAGTTCGGGTCATCGGGGCGAATACGATCGACGTCGCCGGGGATCCAATCGAAACCATCCGTGGCACCATGCTCTAGCCCGCGCGATGCCATCAACTGCATACCGACGCAGATGCCAAAGAACGGCTTACCGGCATCTTCGACATGTTCGCGGATCGCCTCGGCCATGCCATCGACCGCAAGAAGTCCGCGTTTGCAATCAGCAAACGCACCGACGCCCGGCAGCACAACGCGGTCCGCTTTGCGTACTTCGTCAGGATCACTGGTGACGAGAATTGTTTCGGGGAGTTCTGCTTCGGCGACTGCGCGCTCAAACGACTTGGCGGCAGAGCGCAAATTACCCGATCCGTAATCGACGATGGCGACGGTCATGGATAAATTCCACCGCCTGAAATATCGGCGCGCTCAAGAAAACGTCGCAACGCATCGTCTTTGTTTTTACCCGTAACGACACCTGCTTCGGTGAAGCCGCGTTGATCCAGCTGCCAGCGGCGAATGTCATTGCCGATGAAACCGACCTCAAGCGAAATGGCGATTGTCACCAAAGCCTGCACGGTTTCGTTAACGCCAAGCGCTTCAACGACGGTTCCAGCCAACATGACGACAGCAAAAATCGCCAGCGCAGGCCACCACATACGTGTCGCCAACGCCCACAGGAACGTGAACAGAAACGCCGGCCAAGAGAAGCCCTCTTTAACCAAAACCAGATCGCGCTCGGCATCACGACCGTGATCACGAAGAAATACTGAATAAAGACGCATTAACTTATACCCCCCTCACCTAGCCTCTCCCCCCAAAGGTGGGAGAGGGATGAGATCGAGAAATGTTTCGTCAGGGTTCCTCTCCCTCATGGAATGGGGGAGAGGACAGGTGAGGGGGTTGCCCTCAATCAAAGCACACCCTTAGTCGACGGCACTTCGTCGGCTTTGCGTGGATCAATTTCAATCGCCTGGCGCAACGCCCGCGCGATCCCCTTGTAGCACGATTCAACAATATGGTGGTTGTTCTCGCCGTACAGGTTTTCGACATGGAGCGTAATGCCCGCCGCCTGGGCAAATGCCTGGAACCATTCTTTGAACAATTCAGTGTCCATATCGCCAAGCTTTGGCTTGGTGAACTCAACCCGCCATATCAGGTAAGGACGGTTTGAGATATCCAACGCCACACGGCTGAGGGTTTCATCCATCGGGATATAGGCCGAGCCATAGCGTGTGATGCCCTTGCGGTCACCCAAAGCCATCGCAAAGGCTTCACCGATGGCGATGCCGGTGTCTTCGGTGGTGTGATGGAAGTCGATATGCAGGTCACCCTCTGCCTTTACGGTCAGGTCGATCAGGCTGTGGCGCGATAGCTGCTCCAACATGTGATCAAGAAAGCCAATCCCGGTCGAAACGTCATATTGTCCGGTGCCATCAAGGTCGAGGCTGACCGAAATTTGCGTTTCTTTTGTGTTTCTCTCAACAGAGGCGGTGCGCATAACGGAACTCCTTTGAAATGCGGGCTTCTTCTAACAGGTCAGATGCGAATTCGCCAGCCCTGAGGCCGCGTAAAAATGAATCCGCCTTGACCGCTTAGACAGATCAGACCACATAACTATGAAGAAAGATTAACAAGGAAAAACCATGGCTTCCGATACTTCTCCCGTGATTTGGCACGGCACGACCATTTTATCTGTCCGCAAGAACGGCACTGTTGTGATTGCCGGTGACGGTCAAGTCAGCTTGGGTGATACCGTGATCAAGTCGAATGCCCGTAAAGTACGTCGCTTGGCTGGCGACAATGTGATCGCCGGTTTTGCGGGTGCCACCGCCGATGCTTTTACGCTGTTTGAGCGCCTGGAAGGCAAGCTGGAACAGTATCCCAACCAACTTATGCGGGCTGCGGTTGAACTGGCCAAGGACTGGCGAACCGACCGTTATTTGCGTCGTCTCGAAGCCATGATGGCCGTCGCAGACAAAGACGTATCGTTGATTCTAACCGGGACCGGCGATGTGTTAGAGCCCGCAGATGGCCTGATCGGCATTGGATCGGGTGGGAACTACGCGCTATCTGCTGCCCGTGCCCTTTATGATATCGAAGATATGGACGCCGAGGCGATTGCCACCAAATCGATGGCTGTCGCGGCTGATATCTGCGTTTACACCAACACCAGCGTTTTGATTGAAAAAATATGACGAGTTTTACCCCCCGCGAGATCGTTTCTGAGCTCGACCGTTTCATCGTTGGCCAGAATGATGCCAAAAAAGCCGTGGCGATTGCGCTTCGAAACCGTTGGCGGCGCCAGCAGCTTGAAGGGTTGATGCACGAAGAGGTCTTGCCCAAAAATATCCTGATGATCGGCCCAACGGGCGTAGGTAAAACCGAAATCGCACGGCGCTTGGCCAAACTGGTGCAGGCCCCGTTCATTAAGATTGAAGCCACCAAATTCACCGAAGTCGGTTACGTTGGCCGCGATGTTGAGCAGATCATCCGAGACTTACTTGAAGTTGCGATCCATATGGCGCGTGATGATATGCGTCAAAAGGTTGAGGCAAAAGCCGAACTGAACGCCGAAAACCGAGTGCTCGACGCGCTGGTTGGCGACAGTGCGTCCAAGGAAACCCGCGATAAGTTCCGGACCATGCTGCGCAATGGCGAGCTTGGCGATAAAGAGATTGAGGTTGAGTTGGCCGACACCAGCGGCGGCGGCATGCCTACCATGGAAATCCCCGGCATGCCCGGCGCGCAAATGGGCATGGTCAATATTGGCGATATGCTGGGTAAAGCCTTTGGTCAGCAGACCAAAAAGAAAAAGATCTCTGTCGATGAATCCTATCATTTGCTGCTTCAAGAAGAAGCCGACAAGCTTTTGGACCAGGATGACGTATTGAAAACCGCCATCGATAACGTGGAAAACAACGGCATCGTTTTCTTGGACGAGATCGACAAAATCACGGCGCGTTCCGATCATGGCGGTGCCGATGTCAGCCGCGAAGGCGTACAACGCGACTTGCTGCCGTTGATTGAGGGGACCACCGTTGCCACCAAACATGGCCAAGTTAAAACAGACCACATTCTGTTTATTGCGTCCGGTGCGTTTCACGTTGCCAAACCTTCTGACATGTTACCGGAACTTCAAGGGCGTTTACCGATCCGGGTGAACCTGGATGCGCTGACCCGTGATGATTTCGTGCGTATTCTAACAGAACCCGAAGCCAGTTTGGTGAAGCAATATACCGCGTTAATGGCCGTCGAAGAAGTAACGCTCGACTTCGCCGATGACGCCATTAGTGAAATTGCCGACTTGGCCGCTGAGATCAACCAAGGGGTTGAGAACATCGGTGCGCGGCGCTTGCATACCGTGATGGAAAAGCTGGTCGAGGACATCAGCTTTACGGCGTCTGAACGTAGCGGTGAAGAGATCACCATCGATGCGGCCTACGTGAAAAAAGAAGTCACAGACCTGGCCCGGAACGCGGATATTTCCAAGTTTATTCTTTAGCGGATTAGCCCCTCACTTGTCCTCTCCCCTATTTCATGAGGGAGAGGGACCCTGTATTTCCATGACTCGTTCTAATCCCTCTCCCCGTTTGGGGGGAGAGGTTAGGTGAGGGGGTTCATCAAGAACACGATGAAATAGTTACGGTCCGGGCAGACTTAATATCAAAAATATTCTCTGTCATTCCCGCGCAGGCGGGAATCCATTTTGCATCTCGTATAGACCCCCGCCTGCGCGGGGGTGACGGCTAAGGTAAAAATTTACCGAAATATGGCACCCATTGTTTTTCCATGATGACAAGTGAAGTAAATCGTCGTCCCAGAAGCCAACAGGCTGTCCGGGATCTTGTTTCTACAAAAATAGATTTAATGTCTGGATAGAACATCCCGGTCTTCCGCTTCGCTTCATCCCGGACGACGTGGCGAAATGAGTTAATGCGTCGGCCCTGAAGGCTGCGATCCGACGCGGAGCTTCACTTCGGCGATCATCCAATCCAGGGTTTCTTCGTCCATTTCGGTGACGTGATGGGCCAGCAGATTGGCGAGCTCGGTCGCCTTTGGGTTGAGACCCGATGTGTCGACTGTGACTTTGGGGTGCGAGAGATCCGCCAATTGGCTGATTTCCTCAGACTCATCCCACATCAATCCAAAATAACCACAAATTTGCGCAACCAACCCCGAACTGGGGCGGCCGCGATGGCCGTGCTCCAACGCAGAAAAATACGCTGATGATACGCCCAAATCTGCGGCCATCTGTTTTAAGGTGATGCCGCGCACGTTGCGATGTTCGCGAATGCGTTTGCCGAATGGTGTCATGCAATCAGGTTAGCCTCGAAAAACTTAATAAATGGTCTCTGTGAGGGGATTCAGCGATTATCGTTGACGCTTAATCCGGATATATAACGCGCCATCGCCGCCATCCTTGACCGCTGCATAGGAAAACACGGTGACCCAATCACGGATTGGCGATTGGTTAAGCCATCTGGGCACCGCTTCTTTGAGGACACCAACTTGGCCCGTACCGCGTTTACCCTTGCCAGTAATCACCAAGACGGTGCGATGCCCATCGTAAAAACTCCGCTCCAAGAAAGTCTCCAGGGCCCGATGTGCGGTCGACTGGACATGACCGTGCAAATCCAATCGGGCATCAATCCCCAACTGACCACGTTTCAAGCGTCGCGCAGTGCGCTTATCCATCATATTGGTCTGCCCAGGAGCGAGAGTAGGCGGCAAGACTGGGCGCGGTGTGATGATTTCATTTGGCGGTAAAGTCGCCCTCATACGGGGGGAGCGTTTTTTAGAAGTCTCTGAAGGATCCGATAGCTGTTCTAATGCCGCCACAAACGTCGCATCATCTATAGTTGAGCGCGTGATGTCCTTGGTCACGTGCGTCCATAGGTCTTTTTCAGCTTTGGATAAGGCCCGCTGACCCGGTGGCTTTTTGGCCGCCATGATTACGCCTCGGGCGACGTTGTATCGGCGGTTTCAATCATGATGATGTGGAGGCGCTGCGGCCCATGGGCACCCAACAACAGAGTTTGTTCGATGTCTGCCGTCCGCGACGGGCCCGTGATCCAGTTCACGGTGCGGGGCAGTTTACCGGGTGTGCCCTGATCAGCCGCCGTTTGGCGGATGCGGTCCCACAATGCCTCGTAATCACCGGCTATATCATCGGCGCGCACGACCACGATATGATCCAGGGGTAAAAAGTTAAGGGATGTTGGACTTTCTGGCCCGGATGTCATCACCAACGTCCCCGTTTCGGCGACCCCACCAATAGCATGGCTGACGGATACAGGATCGTCACCATCCGCCCGACCATCATTGACCATCAAAGATGTCGACGCCGTCCAATCCAAGCTTTTGAGGCGGGGATCGGGTGCAATCTTAATTTGTGCTGGCAATTGGTGCTGCCGCAGGTATGCGCTGACGATAGCGGGAATGTCATCGTAAGAACTTACAGATACGATTGATGCGTTGACCTTCTCGGCTTCTTTGCGAAAAAGCGTTACCTGTTGATCTTGTGGTATGGTGCCGCGTTTCGGAATAAGGTTCTTTGAGTGCCCTTGTAGTCGTGTTCGAATAGCCTCTTTCGCTTTAAGATCATCTGGCCGATCTAACCGTTTGTTTAGTTTCTCAAGAATGGCGTTTCGCTGACTCATTTGATCACGCCTCGACGCATAAGCTCACCGCTTTGATCTCCACGGGCGCCATTATGGTATTGGTTGATAAATGTATCACCCGCAGGTGCCGCCAAATCGCGTTTTGACGTCCAACCCCCCGCCAATGGCAGGGATTTGAAACGACCGCGTCCCCCAAATTGCCCCAGGATTGCGATCCCGAAGTTCATCATAGGTCGATATAGCGCTGGACGCTTCGCTAACCACGCCCACGCAGAGAGCGACCAGCGCGCTTTGGCCGATCCGAGCTCAGATTTGTATTGCCGTTCTCGCCATTTTCGCAGCATGCGCGGCAAAGGGATGCGCATGGGACACACCGTCTCGCATTTTCCACACAGGGTCGATGCGTTGGGTAAATGCTGCGCTTCTTCCATACCGATCAAATTCGGGATCAATACGGCACCCATCGGCCCTGAATAAACCCAGCCATAGGCATGACCACCGACAGACTTATATATAGGACAGTGATTGAGGCAAGATCCGCACCGGATACAGCGTAGCATTTCGTGAAATTCACTGCCGATCATGTCCGTTCGGCCATTATCTAACAGCACGACATGGTATTCCTCGGGGCCGTCCAGGTCTTCGGGGCGCTTCGGGCCCGTGCAAAATGTGGTGTAGACCGAGATTTCCTGTCCGGTGGCTGAGCGGGCCAGCACGCGTAAAATCGTCGATGCATCTTCTAACGTCGGCACGATTTTTTCGATACTGGCCAGGACAATATGCACCCGGGGCAGGTTATTGGTGAGGTCCGCATTGCCTTCGTTGGTCACCAATACGTTGGTGCCTGTTTCGGCAATCAGCATGTTGGCCCCGGTCAGTCCGACGTCCGCATGGATAAACTTATCGCGCAGCTTGGCGCGGGCTTCTTCTAGCAGGGCACGCGGCTCGTCCAAATCCCGCGATGCATCCAAATCCTGGTGAGCTTCGCGAAAGGTATCCGCAACTTGTTCTTTTGATAAGTGAATGGCGGGCGCGATGATGTGACTGGGGGGTTCCTTGCGAAGTTGAATAATATATTCGCCCAAATCGGTTTCAATCGCTTCGATGCCGTAGTCTTCGAGATACCTATTCACAGCGATTTCCTCGCTGATCATGGATTTGCTTTTCGTGACCGTCTTGGCATCGGCTTTGCGGCAAATATCCAAGATAGTTTCGCGGGCATCCTGCGCGGTCGAGCACCAGTGCACGTAACCGCCCATTTCAATCACTTTGGCTTCGTAGGTTTCCAGATAAAGGTCGAGGTTTTCCAAAACATGGTCTTTGATGTCGCGGGCCAGGTCGCGCAGATCATCGAATTCCGGCAAGCGTGCCGCGGCCTCGGCGCGTTTTTTAGGAAAGCCATGCGTGAGCTTGCCCAAAGCCGCCTGCAGCGGATCATTTGCGATGGCACCACGAGCGTTATTTTTGAATTCTGGGGACATGGACTCCATGTGCGTGCCTTATGCCTTGTCCAACGGTTCGCCAATGGCCGGGGCGTCGGACATATCGGCCAAAACCTCGGCAGTGTGACGGACTTTGATATCCAAACCGCGGCGCTGAATGCGCCCAGCGATATTCATCAGACATCCCAGATCTCCTGCCAATAATGTATCCGCGCCCGTGGCGATCACGTCATTGATTTTGGTATCGACCATTTTTTCGGAAATATCAGGGTACTTCACACAAAACAGGCCGCCAAATCCACAGCATGTTTCTGTTTCTTCGCCCTCGGTGATCGTCACGCCATCGATAGATGTCAGCAACGCACGGGGTTGTTCCTTCACACACATTTCACGAAGCCCCGAACAGGAATCATGATAGGTGATGGAGCCATCAAACGAAGCCGGGACCGAGGTGACGTTCATGATATCGGTCAAAAAAGAGATCAGCTCATAGGTTTTCGCCGACAACGCCTCGGCGCGTGCCAACCAGGCCGGATCGTCAACAAACACTTCTGTATAATGATGTTTGATCATCCCACCACACGATCCAGACGGCACGACCACATAGTCAAATTCTTCGAAGTTTTCGATCACGCCCCGCGCGATATCCGCCGTATCGGGGACATCCCCTGAATTAAAAGTGGGCTGGCCACAGCAGGTCTGCGCCTTGGGGACAAAAACCTGACAGCCTGCATCTTCGAGAAGCTTAACCGACGCAAATCCCACAACGGGACGCATCAAATCAACCAGACAAGTTGCGAATAATCCGACCGTCGGACCCGCAGCAGGGGAGGGTGTTTGTGTCATAATTCAACAATGAAACGGCGGAGCGATGATGACAAGTTTAAGATATCAAAAGGCAGATCAGGTATCGGGATTAAAGACCCGGTTCGCGGGCAAAATCAGATAATACTGACCGCGGGATTTCATCACCCCGGCGCGCTCGGCAGCCTCGGCGCCAAAGCCCCAAAATACATCGCCACGGACAGGACCCTTGATCGCACTGCCGGTATCCTGCGCAACCATCAAACGACGAAGCGGTAATTTTTCGTCCAGGGGATCCGTGGTGTTCAGCCAGATCGGCACACCGTAGGGAATAAATTTGCGATCAACCGCCATGCTGCGGCCCGGCGTCAACGGCACACCTTGTGCGCCCAAAGGACCATCACCGTCGACCACCCGAAAGAACACGAACGACTCATTCTTGTTCATCAGTCGACGACCGTCTTCGGGGTTCGCACGCAACCAATCCATGATCGCAGGTGCCGTCACATCCTTAAGTGGCATGACTCCTGTTTTGACGAGTTCCTTGCCGATGGATGTATAGGGACGTCCATTGCGCCCGGCATAGCCCACCCGAACGGTCGAACCATCAGCCATCCTGACCCGGCCCGAGCCCTGTACATGCAAAAAGAACAGCGTCACCGGATCGTTGACCCAGAGGATTTCTAGTCCGCGGCCTTTGATCGCACCGTTATTGATTTCAGCGCGGGTGTTATAGGGAATAAGTCTGTTCCCCTGAACCCGGCCGGCGATCTGCTTACCCTTAAATTCATCGCGGTAATCGCCTAAGTTGGCCGAGATCAAATCATTTGGTCGCGAATAAATCGGCGTTGTAAATTTGCCTTCCGGGCCCCACCGACCTTCTAGCTCTGGCTCATAGTATCCTGTGAACAGGCCCGTCGTATTTTGGTTGTTGCTGGCCAGGTAAGGGACAAACCGTGATTGAAAGAAGAAGTTTACCTCGACCTTATTGCCGGGGCGGATTTTCTTTGCGTCCGCGCAGATATCGACCCAGTCCGAAATTTTCCCCATACGTTGGTCAGGGCCCATATCCGCATCGAGGGGTTTCTTGGACAACGCCTCACAGGATTTTAAGAACGCCGGCAAAATCAGCGAATGGTCTGCGGCGGTCCAACCTGGGACATCGACAAACTTCATTTGTTTCAGCATCAGCTCAGAATCTGATGCAGGCACCTTGGGCGGTTCATCAATGGGCGGTAGGTAAGAGCAAGATGCCAGTACCAGCAACGCGCCGATGCCAGCCAATGGTTTTAACAGGCGAGAAGAAAAAGACTGCCCAACAAATATCACGCCAGACAACCCTTTAGTTATTGCTTTCGGTTCCGACCAACGTCCAGTTCGGGTCAGACGAACGGACATCACGAGAGAAGGTCCAGAAATCGGTGACATCGATAACTTCATTCGGATTGCCATCGATGACATTGCCCTCGGCATCGCGTAGCGCGCTGATTTGCTCGGACGTGAATTTCACCGTGACGAGTGCATTATTGCCATCCATAGAAGCCTCAACCACCTTGGCGACACGAATGCCGACCAATGTGTCTTCTAAAACTTCCCCCGCACGTTCACGTTCGGACATGGCTTCTTCGAAATTGCTATAAACATCTGGGCTTAAAAGACCCTTGAGTGTTTTACGATCCCCTTGTGCGAAGGCATTGAGCACCATTTCAAATGCACCCTTGGCACCCTCGGCAAAGATACTTGGATCGAAACTAGGATCGGCAATACGGATTTGTGTCAGGCCCCCAGCGATAGGATCGCTGTCGTCAATGTCGGCCATGACCGTCTCAATATCGTCTTTCGAGCGATCGGGAAGTTGCACGACGTTATCTTCGTCAAACGTATCCTTGTCGTTTTCGTGCTCGTCGCGGACTTGGCCTGGGAACTTGCCCTCGTGGCCATCGCGTCGACCAAGGACACGGCGTAGCCGTAAAACCAGAAAACCAGCAATCATTGCCAGGATGATAATATCGAAAAACTGAAAATCGCCGCCCATGATATCCTTGACCCTTGAGGTCGCGCCCGTGTCTAGACCCAGATGCCGACCGGAAACACTTGGCCCACAACCTATCGATTTGGCACTGTTACGTCCAGAACATCGGCACAATTATTGTGTTCGGAGGATTCCGACCCACTTAATGATAAATAGGTCTGAAACACAGTTGGAACAAGGCAAGCATGGGAATCCTTTTACTCATCGCATTCATTGCGGTCCCAGTTATAGAAATCGCCGTATTTATCGAAGTGGGGGGCCTCCTCGGATTGTGGCCCACCATTGCTATTGTGATTCTCACAGCGATCATCGGCTCGGCATTGTTGCGCCAGCAGGGCATTTCGATTTTGTTCCGCATTCAAGAAAACCTGCAGGCCAATAAACTGCCGGTTCGAGAGCTGTTCGACGGTGTATGCCTGGTGCTGGCAGGCGCGTTTCTGCTGACGCCAGGGTTCGTGACAGATAGTGTGGGATTTGCGCTGTTCGTGCCGCCAATCCGTCAAGCCATCGCCGGATGGATCGGACAGAAAATCATCGCGCGCGCGGACGTCCGTTTTCACACCCATCCGCAGTCAGGTCCCCAGGCAGGCCCTCATACTGGTCCTCATACTGGCCCTCATACTGGCCCACGTCCAGGATATCCGGGTGGGGACGGTGTTATCGACGGTGAATATGAAGATGTGACCGAAGACCCAAAGCCCACCGAAGCCCCCCCGGATCGACGGCTGGGGGATAAGACGGATAAGCCCTCAAATCACTAACCCACTACGTCTTCCCGGGCGAGCTTGCGAGACCCGGGATCTTTTATCCATGCGGTAATTCTGACCCCGCTGATGCAAGATCCCGGATCAAGTCCGGGACGACGATTTTAATTGCGGCAAGAATTACATCTTATGCGTTCCATCTGATGTATTTGCCCGCACTGAATAGACGTGTTACCAGAAGCGCAATGAATTCTGAGGAGGGTCACATGGCCGATACCGACGCAACCGCAGGTGCGGGAAACGAAGAACAACAACCGCTGACGATCAACACACAGTACACAAAAGATCTGTCGTTTGAAGTCCCAGGCGCACCGATGGTGTTCGCCGCCATGCAAAACGCCCAGCCCGATATTAACATCAACATCGAAGTTAATGCGCGGCCCCTGCAAGAAAACATGTACGAAGTTGAAATCGCTGTAAACGCCGGTTGCGACATCGATGGTGACGTTGGTTTCATTTTGGAATTTGTCTATGCGGGCCTGTTTACGATCAACGTACCTGAAGAGCACTTGCAAGCGATCCTGTTGATCGAATGCCCACGTCTGTTGTTCCCATTTGCGCGGAACATCATTGCCGACACAACACGTGACGGCGGTTTCCCACCCGTGATGTTGGGCCAGGTCGATTTTGTCGGCATGTATCAACGTCAGATGGAAGCAGCGGGTGCGACCAGCGGCTAAGCCAACGCTTAATCCGCTTATTACCGGATGGCGGGCTTAGTCTCGCAGCCAAATCGGGTCTTTGAGCTTTTCCAAAAATGCCGCATGGCGGGCTTCTTCGTCAGCGGGAATGGTGTGTGGACGTGGCGCGCGGCGACCGGCCGAGTCGTCATCGCTCGTGAACGATCCATTTTCACCGATCGACGTCACACCTGCATCGGCGGCCAAATCCATACCATGTTGACGGCCCCCTAACAGTTCCAAATATACATCGGCCAATAGCTGCGCATCCAACAATGCGCCGTGCAGTTCACGCCCCGATAGGTCAATCCCGAAGCGCCGACACAGCGCATCCAACGACGCCTGCGCACCTGGGAATTTTTTCCGCGCCATGGATACCGTATCGACCGCACGATACATCGGAATGGCTTCGATATTCATGCGTTCCAGCTCTGCGTTGATGAAACCCATATCAAACGATGCATTGTGAATGACCAACGTGGCATCACCGACGAATGCAACAAACGCGTCCGAGATTTCAGCAAACACGGGATGATCTTTAAGGAACGTCTCGCTCAAACCATGGACACGCTCGGCCTCCGCAGGCATATCGCGTTCAGGATTAACGTACTGATGATAAACCTCACCGGTGGGCACGTGGTTGAACAACTCAACACAGCCGATTTCAACAATCCGGTCGCCATTTTTTGGATTAAGGCCCGTGGTTTCCGTATCCAGAACAATTTCGCGCATGTGTCCGTACCTATTTGTGACGTATTCCGTGTCCAAATGGCGGCCATTTTTGCCCCCGTTTAGACCGGGCCAGTGTGACAATTTCACGAATGGTGCGCAAGCTGTGCGCACGGCCCAAACCGGAATAAACCACAAAATCTGCCTTTGTTTTCTTGATTTGGTCCGATATCTGGGTTTTTAGAATATTCTGAAACTTTTCCTCGGTCATCCCGGGGCGCGCCATGACACGACGTTTTTGTTCGCGAAAGGGGGCACTGACGACAACCACCGCATCGCAGCGACGCTGGCCATTGGTTTCGAACAACAAGGGCACATCCAAAACAACAGCGCGCGTGCCCAACCGACCATGATGCGCCAAAAAAGCGCGTTCTCGTTCACGCACCAATGGATGCAAGATAGCTTCTAGTTTTTTAAGGGCGGGGCCATCTCCGAACACCTTCGCCCCCAGCTTTTGACGATCAATGACACCGTTCAGAACCACACCGGGGAATGCCTGATCGATTTCAGCGACAGCAGCGCCACCTTTGGCCATGACCGCGTGTACGGCCGCATCTGAATCATGCACGGGCACACGAAAGCGTCTGAAGTCAGCCGCCGCCGTCGATTTTCCCATCCCGATAGAACCGGTCAGGCCAAGAATAAACACGGGTTAAGTTGCCAGTCCTGCAAGCACGTGGGCGCGAAGCTCAGGCGTCACCTCGGGACGGATGCCGAACCACGCTTCGAACCCGGGCACGGCCTGATGCAGCAACATGCCCAACCCATCAACGACCTGACATCCGTGTGCTGCGGCATCTTTCAACAATGGCGTTTCCAACGGCGCATAAACAATGTCGGTCACCAAGGTCGATGGTGATGCGTGGTCTAAATTCACATCGAGCGCAGGCTTACCCGTCATGCCCAGCGATGTTGTGTTCACGATCAATCCTGCATCCACCACAGTATCACTGCGATCATCCCAGGGAATTACTGTGATCGCCCCGTCCATATCGTCGGCGATGACTTGGGCTTTTTCAGCCGTCCGATTGGTGATCATCACACGGGGTACACCCGCATCGATCAACGACCAGATGACACCCCGCGCGGCACCGCCAGCACCCAATACAAGGGCGGGCGCCGATGATGGGTCCCAATCGGGCGCGCCTGCTTTAAGGTTCGCAAGAAATCCATACCCATCCGTGTTGTCGCCAAAGATCGAGCCATCATCGCGGCACACCAATGTGTTCACAGCGCCAATGGCGCGGGCGGCGGGGCTGAGTTCATCAGCAGCGTTAAAAGCAGCAATTTTGTGCGGCACGGTAACGTTCGCGCCGCGCAATCCCAGTTTGGATAAACCCGCAATCGCCATTTCAATATGATCAGGGGATACAGGCATTGGAATATACGCGCCATCCACCCCATGATGGTCCAACCAAAAACCATGCAAGCGCGGCGACAAAGAATGTGCGATAGGCCATCCAATGACCCCGGCAATTTTGGCTGCACCTGATATCATGTTTCTAAACCTCCGCGCCGTCGCACTTCATTTAATAAGGGCAATAGCGGCAATCCCAAGATGGTAAAATAGTTTCCCACAATATCATCAAACAGTTGAATGCCACGACTTTCCAGTCGATACGCGCCCACCGATGACAAAATACTGTCGCCTTCTGACTTCAAATAATCATCTAAGAACGCATCAGATATGTCGCGAACAGTCAGTGTCGCACGATCAACGTAACGCCATGGTTTTGCATTTGATTGCAAGAGTGTCATGGCCGATATCAGCGTATGGGGTCGCCCGCGAAAGCGCATCAGGTGCGAGCGCGCCTCGGCAATATCTGCGGGCTTGTAATATATATCGCCATCACTGACTAAAATCTGATCACACCCCAACACCAGTGTATCCGCGTTATCATCAAAGACCCGTTCGGCCTTTGCGTGCGCCAAACTCAGTGCAATGTCTTCTGGTGACAGATGACCTGACAAACCCTGCTGTTTGATTGCGTTTTCATCAACATCGGCATCGACCCAATTAAAGGGGATACCGGCATTTTCTAAGATCTGACGGCGTGAAAAACTCTTTGAAGCCAGAACCAATCGCGGGGTTGGTGAAACCACCCGTTATTCTTCCCGGCGGCGCGCCAACAACTGCATGATGGTTGCCGCTGTTTCTTCAATCGAGCGGCGCGCTACATTAATTGTCGGCCACTCATTTGCGGTATAGAGCCTGCGGGCGGCGTTTACTTCTTCTTTAACCGCTTCTTCGTCGACGTATTCCGTATCTGGATCTTGGTCCAAGAAAATCAAACGTTGGCGCCGAATTTCAATCAGGCGTTTTGGATCATTCGTAAGGCCAACAATCAGTGGGCCATCTTCGACAAATAGCTCATCTGACAGCGGACACCCTGGCACAATGGGAATGTTCGCGGCTTTGATGCCTCGGTTTGCCAGATAAATGCATGTTGGTGTCTTTGATGTCCGCGATACCCCCACCAAAATCACGTCCGCATCCATCAGGTCGCCACCAAGCTGCCCATCATCATGGCTGAGCGCGTAATGCATCGCCTCAATCCGGTGAAAGTATTCAGCGTCCATCACGTGCTGCTGGCCGGGACGGGCATGACTTTTCGCATTTAAGTATGCACCCAATGCGGCAACAACTGGATCGAGAACCGGCACACATGGCACTTGAAGCTGACGACATTCATCTTCTAACACTTGGCGCAATTCTGGATTGACCAGAGTACACATCACAAAGCCAGGTTCATCACGGATATCATCCATGATACCGCGAATTTGATCCGCCGTTCTGATCATTGGCCAAAGGTGTTCTTCGACCTCTAAGTCGTCGAACTGAACCATACATGCGCGTGCCAAAAGTGTTACCGTTTCACCCGTTGAGTCCGAGACCAGGTGGAGATGAAATTCCTGCATAAAATCAAATATTTCCTGTCTTTTTAGACCTTATAAACCAGGGGATGAATGTGTGGATAACTTTTAGCTAGTCGATTTAGCTGATTTGTACCCCTGTCGGGCCGAATGAATACATCGCTTATGCGCCTGTGGAAAAATGCTGCATTGCAGTCTAACCCTATGGATAACCCAAAATACCGCAGAATTATTGGGTTTTTAGTGATTCTAAGAAAGCCTTCGATCACACTGAAATCATTGAATAATTTTTTAACACTTTCTTAATAAGATGCTTTTTTCCTAAATTTTTATCATCTGAAGCTTGCGCGAACATCCTGTGGATGAGACATAATCCCCAGGTTTCTATGGACCATCTACTACTACAATAATCTATATATATACTTAGTTAATATAGAGTGACCTTGAACGAACGATCCCAGGCATAAGAGAAAGACAAACAGAGGGCAGTAACTTTTATGGCGGACTCAACGTCAAAGAAATCGTTTTTACGTGTGTTTGATGGCGAGGCTGTATCGCCTCCCCCGATCTGGATGATGCGCCAAGCAGGACGGTATCTGCCAGAGTATCGCGCTATCCGTGCGAATATACCTTCGTTCCTGGAATTCTGCTATTCCCCTGATGCGGCGTCCGAAGTCACGTTGCAACCGTTGCGCCGATATAACTTTGATGCTGCGATCGTGTTCGCGGATATTTTGGTTATCCCCGATGCACTGGGACAAGAAGTCGCGTTCAAAGAGGGTGAAGGCCCGGTACTGGAACCGATCCGGACTTTGGAAGAAATGAGTATCCTGGATGTGGACCGCGTCGAAGAGGCGTTAACGCCTGTTTATGAAACGCTGAAGATCCTATCCAGGGAGATTCCTGAGACCACTAGCCTCATAGGCTTCGCAGGAGCGCCGTGGACGGTCGCCCTCTACATGGTCGAGGGGCGTGGTAAGACCGAAGGCGAGCGTGCACGTGACTGGGCTTACAGCGCACCACAGGAGTTCCATAAGCTTATCGATATCCTGGTGGAAGCCACATCGCGGTATTTAATTCAACAGGTCAAAGCGGGCGCAGAAGTGCTCCAGCTGTTTGATAGTTGGGCAGGTGCATTGTCAGTTGAACAATTCCGCGAACTGGTGATCGAACCGAACCGCCGCATCGTAGAAAAAGTGCGTGCAGCGTGCCCAGGCACACCGATTATTGGTTTCCCACGGAATGGAGGGGTTCTTATCCCTGAGTTTGTTGAAAAAACAGGGGTTGACGGTGTGTCCCTCGATCATTCTGTTCCCTTGGATTGGGCTGTCGATAATATTTCGGACAATTGCGTGTTGCAGGGCAACCTGGACAATCGATTGCTGGTCGTTGGTGGTGACGCCATGAACCGGGGGATCGATACCATTCTCGAACAAACGAAATCTCGACCTTTTGCGTTTAATCTGGGTCATGGCATCGTACCGCAAACACCGCCTGAACATGTCGGTCAAGCCATGGATCGTATCCGGGGCTTGAGTTCTTAATTGATGCGTGTTGCGGTCATCCTTTTTAACTTAGGCGGGCCGGATAAGCTTGAGTCCGTTCAACCGTTTTTGTTCAATCTGTTTCAAGATCCGGCCATCATCAGTGTGCCGCAGCCGTTTCGCTGGATGTTGGCCAAACTGATTTCATCGCGTCGCGCCCCCATCGCACAAGAAATCTATGAACATATCGGTGGAAAGTCGCCGCTGCTGGAACTGACCACCGAACAAGCAAATGCCCTAGAGGCTGAATGCAGCGATATTGGTGACGTTAAAGCGTTTATCTGTATGCGGTATTGGCATCCGATGAGCCCTGAAACTGTGGCCAATGTGAAGGCCTATAATCCAGATAAGATTATCCTATTACCCTTATATCCCCAGTTTTCGACGACAACGTCGGGCTCTTCGATCAAGGATTGGCTGAAACAGGCGCGCAAAGCAGGTTTGACCGCACCGACGGTTGAAATTTGTTGCTATCCTCGTGAGTCAGGATGGATTTCATCACAAGCAAAGTTGGTTGCTGAGACCTACGCAAAATCGATTGCGAGTCAGAAATCGGGTGATCCAAAACCACGGGTTTTGTTCTCGGCGCATGGACTGCCGAAAAAAATCATCGAAAAAGGCGACCCCTATCAATGGCAGGTTGAACAGACCTCGGCCGCCGTCGCAGAGATGTTAGACATCGATGGGCTGGATTGGTTGGTCTGTTATCAAAGCCGCGTCGGTCCGCTTGAATGGATCGGCCCATCCACCGAAGATGAAATTGAGCGCGCCGGCAAAGAAGGCGTGCCATTGATCGTGGTGCCGATCGCATTTGTGTCCGAGCATTCTGAGACGCTTGTGGAGCTTGATATTGAATATGGCGAGCTGGCCGAAGAAGCAGGCGTGCCAGCGTACCATCGGGTGCCCGCTGTTGGCACACACCCTGATTTTATTTCGGCGATTGGCAGTTTGGTGAAACGCGCGTTTCAACATGATGGCGCCAAAAACGGAACCTGTATTTCTGGTGAAGGCGGGCGGCTTTGTCCAAGTACGCACACCGAGTGCCCTTGGACGGATAAGGCCGCTTAGAAGTTGGCTTTTTGATGCCTAGCTTTTTTAATTTTAACTGAGGACGAAGACTATGGACGGTTCAGCATATTTTTGGCTGAAAGGTTTTCACATCATTGCCGTGATCGCATGGATGGCAGGATTATTATATCTGCCGCGTCTGTTCGTTTACCACGCCGATGCCGAGCCCGGGTCCGAGTTTTCCGAAAAACTAAAAATCATGGAACGTCGATTGCTCAAGGCGATTATGAACCCCGCCATGCTGGTATCGCTTGTGTTGGGCGGTGCGTTGCTGGCATACCCGCACATCAGCTTTTCAGATGGCTGGCTGCACGTTAAATTGGCCTGCATCGTTGGGCTGATGATCATGCATATGCTGATGGGAAAGTGGCGCAAAGATTTCGAAGCCGACAAGAACGAGCGCAGTCACAAGTTTTATCGCATCGCTAACGAAGTGCCGACGGTCCTGATGATCATCATCGTACTCATGGCTGTAGTGAAACCGTTTTAACAAAGCCATCAAAAGGTTACAGAAAAGCCATTTGACACGTTACCAGACTTCACGTAATCAAAGTTCATCTTGCCGGACAACGTCTGGACCAATCGATAGATAGATCAAGCGGACGATACCAAGTCGTCCACTGGGCCAACGGCCCCCAGGCTTACCGCCGACCTCATCCCCTTTCTTAACCGAACCGAAATTAGGCACATGAACCTTAAGGACCTTAAAGAAAAATCCCCAGCAGACCTGTTGGCCTACGCTGAGGAATTAGAAATCGAGAACGCGAGTTCGCTCCGCAAACAAGACATGATGTTTGCGATTTTGAAACAACTCGCCGAAGACGACATCTCGATCTATGGCGATGGTGTTTTGGAAGTGTTGCAGGATGGATTTGGATTTCTGCGCAGCCCCGAGGCAAACTATCTGCCGGGCCCCGATGATATTTACGTTAGCCCCAGTCAGATCCGCCGCTTCTCGCTTCGGACTGGGGACACGGTTGAGGGCGAAATTCGCTCTCCCAAAGAAGGCGAGCGTTACTTTGCCCTTTTGAAAATCAATCAGGTCAATTTCGAAGACCCGGGTGCTGTACGTCACCGGATCAACTTTGATAACTTAACGCCGCTGTACCCTGAAGAACGCTTAGGGATGGAAATCGACGATCCCGAACACAAAGACCCAACCCACCGGGTTTTGGATTTGGTTAGCCCGCTTGGCAAAGGCCAGCGTGGATTGATCGTCGCACCGCCACGGACAGGTAAAACGGTCATGCTGCAAAACATGGCGAACTCCATCGCCCGGAACCATCCGGAATGTTATCTGATCGTGTTGCTGATCGATGAACGCCCGGAAGAAGTTACCGACATGGCGCGCACGGTGCGCGGCGAAGTCATCTCATCGACGTTTGATGAGCCAGCGACCCGCCACGTTCAAGTCACCGAAATGGTCCTTGAAAAAGCCAAGCGTCTGGTCGAACACAAACGCGACGTTGTGATTTTGTTGGATTCCATCACCCGCCTGGCCCGTGCCTATAACACTGTTGTGCCGTCGTCGGGTAAGGTCCTGACCGGTGGTGTGGATGCCAACGCCTTGCAACGTCCGAAACGTTTCTTTGGTGCCGCACGGAACATCGAAGAAGGCGGCTCGCTGACCATCATCGCGACGGCACTGATCGATACCGGATCGCGCATGGACGAAGTGATCTTTGAGGAATTCAAGGGTACGGGTAACTCAGAAATTATCCTGGATCGTAAGCTTTCCGATAAGCGGACCTGGCCAACTATCGACATCACCAAGTCGGGCACGCGGAAAGAAGAACTCCTCGTCGACAAGGGCACGCTCTCGAAAATGTGGGTGCTGCGCCGGATCCTCATGCCGATGGGTGTTACCGATGGCATGGAATTCCTGCTCGACAAAATCAAGCATTCCAAGAACAACGACGATTTCTTTGATTCAATGAATCAGTAAAATATTCGGAACATTCAATTTCGTTGTCCCGGGCACGCTTGCGTGACCCGGGATCTTTTTTGCGTGCGCAACAGTCTTAATTAAAAAAAGCCGCCTCACCTAACCTCTCTCCCTAAAAGGGGAGAGGGATAATAAGATCGAGTCACGGGTATGCAGGGTCCTCTCCCCTGCGATAGCGGGGGAGAGGACAGGTGAGAGGGTCTCTGCGCCTAAAGCGTAAAGACGGTTGAGCCCGTGGTTTTACGGGCTTCAAGGTCAGCGTGTGCGCTGGCGGCATCTGCCATCTCATACGTCTGTCCGATGTTGATTTTCACATCACCCGATGTCACGGCATCAAACAAATGCTTGGTGCCATCCAACACGAGTTCACGCGTCGCCGTGTGCGTGCCCAAAGTTGGGCGGGTCACATAAAGCGAGCCTTTGGGGGCCAAGATACCCAGATCAACCGGATCAACTTTGCCTGATGCATTGCCGTAGGTGACCATGGTGCCGAACGGCTTCAGGCTGTTGAGTGAATCTTCGAACGTCGCTTTGCCGATGCTGTCATAAGCAACCGCAACACCCTCGCCGTCGGTCAGTTCTTTGACCCGAGAGGCAATGTCTTCGTCGCGGTACAGGATCGGATGATCGCAGCCGTTGGCCATCGCGAGCTCTGCTTTTTCTTGCGAGCCGACACAGCCGATGACATTGGCGCCGAGTTTCTTGGCCCACTGACATAGGATCTGGCCCACACCGCCCGCGGCGGCATAAACCAAAATGTTGTCGCCGGGCTGCACCTTGTAGGTTCGGAATAACAGGTACTGTGCGGTCATGCCTTTGAGCATCATCGCAGCCGCTGTTTGATCGCTGATGCTGTCGGGCAGCTTCACAACTTTAAGCGTCGGCATCACGCGGGCTTCAGTATAGGCACCGGGAACCATCGGATAGGCAACGCGATCGCCGGGTGCGAATTCGGTGACACCCTCGCCCACGGCCTCAACGACGCCAGCGGCTTCCTGTCCAATGATGGCTGGGAATTCAACAGGATACAGGCCGGAACGGAAATAGACATCGATGTAGTTAAGACCGACGGCGGTTTGCTTGATGCGGATCTGGCCTGGGCCTGGATCGCCGACTTCGACGTCTTCCCATTTCATTACTTCCGGGCCGCCGGCTTCGTACACGCGTATTGCTTTTGTCATTGGATGGTCTCCCCTGGGTGAGCTGAAATTATCTGTGGTTATAGATGCATATGATGGGTGGTGTTTTAAAGAGCTAGTTCATTGTTCACGCTTTAATCACCTAGTCCTGATGGTCACAAATGATGAAATGTAGCTTCATCATCAACATGTCTTCCCGGAAGCCTTGAGGCTGTCCGGGATCTTGTTTAACTACTTGAAACCTTTTGTTTTGATAAAAGATCCCGGCTCAAGGCCGGGACGACGAATTTAGTGAACACTCAGAGCATCACCCCTTCAAGCTTGAGCAGCTGATATTTCGTCTTCGCCCCGCCCGCAAAGGAAAATCCGGTGAGTGCGTTTTTGGCACCGACCACACGATGACAGGGTTGCACGATCGGAATGGGATTGGCACCGCAGGCCCCGCCGATGGCGCGCGCGACGCTGCCTGTTAAGTCGGCAAGTTCGCCATACGTCATGGTGGTCCCGTAAGGTATCCGGTTCATGGTTTCCCAAATTTCCTTTTGGCGGGGTGTGCCATCAGGTGCAAGCGGTAGGTCGAACTTGGCCATTTTGCCATCGAAATATGCGTCCAATTGTGTGCGGGTTTCGATCAGCAAAGGGTCGGTGCCGGCCTCTCCGGATGCGCGTCCGGATTCGATAACGATGATGGCGTCGTTTTCGACAAACACGGTCAATGGGCCAATGGGCGATGGGAATGAAATATGCTGGGGTTGGTCACTCATCAGCTTTCTCCCGATTGTTCTAATACATCTGCCAAGGCAACTGGTGTCGTGATCGGTAAGCCGCAAACCGGGCCAACACAAATATAAGCTGCAGGCGCCCCATTCACCAAGCCCTTACCTGCGGCCGCGTGATTTGTGGGCAGTGGTGTTGAGGGGTCAACAGAAGTGACGATGCTCAATCGATTAGGCGTTGCTAGTGCAATGGATTTCAAGTCCTGCGTCATGGGGTGGTCATTCGCTCCGACGATAACGATCTGGGTGCCGTGTGCCAGTAGTTCCCACGCGATCATCAATGTAGGATGATAAAGGTTATTCTTGGCGTCTTCGGGGACGAAGATCGCGAAAACCGCTTCGGCACGGGTCCGATAAACATCGTCGCCGGTGATCAAAAACAGCCGGGCCAGAACCTCGGCGATGGTGCCATTCCCGGCGGGGACAGCGTTATCCATGATGGGCTTGGGTTGTGCGATCAGGCCTTCGGTATCCGTGGCGGCCATGAAGTAGCCACCGTCTTGGGTGTCCCGGTAATGCGTTTCAACAATTTCCACCCATGATATGGCGTCATCTAAGTAATTTGTTTCTGATGTCGCTTCGTGCATCAACAATGCTGCACGGGCCAAATTGGCATAATCTTCGAGGACCGCCGGGTGTTTGAGCTTGCCCGCACACAATGAATGCCGCAGCCGACCATCGTTCGCGATCATGTGATCTTTGACCCAGGAAAAGATATTACGTGCGAGGTCTAGCCAATCAGGTCGATCCAACGCAACGCCCGCGCGGGCCAGGGCGGCGATGATCATGCCGTTCCAATCGGCCAGGACTTTGTCGTCGCGGCTGGGGCGAATGCGGGGTGCGCGGGTATCGAACAGCTTTGCTCGAAGGGGCGCCATTTCCGCTTCAACATCGTCATCCCAGGCCATCGATCCTGATCGGTTGAGGATTGTTTTACCTTCCCAGTTTCCACCCGACTGAACATCGTAGACAGTGCAGAATGCCGCAGCATCTTGCCCCAGAACCGTATCTATTTCGGCCTTGTCCCAGACATAAAACTTCCCCTCTTCGCCCTCGCTGTCGGCATCGAGTGCGCTGGCAAAACCGAACCGCCCCTCGGCATCGACCTCGGCCGTCATCTCGCGCAGCAGCCAATCAATGGTCTCTTCGATGCGTTTGGCATACAGCGGGTTTTTAGTTGTCATCTAGACATCGCTGAGCAGTTCCAACAACAGCCCGTTGTCGTACAGCATTTTTTCGAAATGTGGTGCCAGCCATTTTTCGTCGGTCGAATATCGCGCGAAACCGCCCCCTAAATGATCGTAAATCCCGCCCTGGCAGATGTGGTCGAGGGTCAGGACAACGGCCTTTTTGAACATCACTGAATTTGAGCGCAGATAGGCATGCCACAAGAACCGAAAAAACATGGGTTGAGGAAATTTGGGTGCACCCTGGGTACCGCCGCGAAACGGATCAACCTGGCGCACGGCCAGTGCTGCGACCTCGTCCAACGTCTGTAACGTGATTGCTCCGCCCCCTTTGGGGTTGAGTGCATCGCCAAGGCCGTCTTTGATGGCGTCGACGTTCTTGGTGACCTGATCGGGATTGCGGGAAAATGTCTCGGATAACGATGTCAGGACCTGGGTAAACCCGGGCCGTCCATATCGCGGTGTGTTTGGGAAATAGGTGCCACCCCAGAACGGCGCGCCGTCTGGGGTTAAAAACATAGTCAGCGGCCAGCCGCCCTGCTCTCCCAATAACTGCAGCGCGGTTTGATAAATGCTATCGACGTCCGGGCGTTCTTCACGGTCGACTTTGACGTTGATGAAGCGATCATTCATCACAGCGGCAATCTCGGGGTCTTCGAAACTTTCGTGGGCCATGACGTGACACCAATGACACGCGGCATACCCGACGCTGAGCAAAATGGGTTTGTTCTCAGCCTTGGCCGCGGCAAAGGCTTCATCCCCCCAGGCGTACCAGTGGACGGGGTTATCTTCGTGCTGTTTGAGGTAAGGCGACGTTTCGGCGCCGAGACGATTGTGGCCCATCATGATGACGACCTGATTCTGCGATACCCATCTGATGTGCGGCACATTGCCAGAAAACCTTTACATGCTTAACGTTGGCTCAACCTGCACACATTACAATACATTTGCAGAATAGGATGTGTGGTATCACGCATCAACCAAGGGAGGAACGACAATGAAGGTCACGATTGATATCGATTGCACCCCAGAGGAAGCTCGCGCATTCATGGGCCTGCCGGATGTAAAGCAGATGCAGGAAGCCATGATGAAAGAAGTCGAAGAACGTATGCGTGCGAACTTGCAGTCGATGGACCCTGAAACCATTTTCAAGACCTGGCTGCCCGCCGGGGTGCAAAGCTTTGAGCAGATGCAAAAAATGTTTTGGTCGCAAATGACCGGTGGCGAAAAAGATAAAAAAGATAAAAAGGACGACTAACGAATGAGCGATGTTGCCAAAGATGGGGTGAATGATCCGCCGCCCTTTTTCAAAAGCCATGTTTTCATGTGCATGAATGAACGCCCCGAGGGACACGAACGTGGATGCTGTGCCAGCAAAGGTGCTGTGAAGCTGCGCAATTACATGAAGGCCAAGACCAAGGAACTGGGGATCGACCAAACCCGGATCAACCAATCGGGATGCCTGGACCGGTGCGAGCTGGGCCCGACCATGGTGATCTACCCCGAAGGTGTTTGGTATTCGTGCAAGACCGCCGAAGACATCGACGAGATTATTTCAGAGCATCTTCAAAACGGGCGCCGGGTTGAGCGGTTGATGCTGCGTCCCGAGGATGGTTGATCACACCGATACGATATTCGCGCTGGCCAGTGCGCCCGGCCGGTCCGGTGTCGCGGTTATTCGCTTGTCGGGCCCGAAAGCGGGTTCTGCACTCTTAGGACTCGCGCCTGATCTTAAATCGCTCCCGACGCCCCGTCGTGCGACGCGGGTGTTTCTTTTTGAGCCACATTCCGCCGTCGCAGGCCGTTCCGCGTCCGAATCAAATGAGTCTCATTTCGAGTCCGAATCAAACAGTAGCCACAACAACACCCCCTTTAGGGCATCAGGTCGTAACGAATCCGAATCGAGTCTTGTCCCGGCGGGACTGATCGATGATGGCCTCGCGATCTGGTTTCCCACCCCTGCCAGCTTTACGGGTGAAGACGTGGTGGAACTGCACGTTCACGGCGGTGCGTCGGTGTTGGAAGCGGTGACCGCGTCTTTGATGACGATGCCGGGTGTGCGCACCGCAGAACCTGGGGAGTATTCCCGCCGCGCGTTCGAAAATGGCAAGCTGGACCTGACCGCTGCCGAGGCGATTGCGGATCTGGTGGACGCGGAAACCACCGCCCAGCGCCGCCAAGCGCTCGCGCAAATGGGTGGCGCGTTGGCTGATTTGTATGATGGCTGGCGATCCCAACTGGTCGGTGCGTTGGCGTACCTTGAGGCCTGCATCGACTTTGCCGAAGAAGATATTCCCGATGATTTGATGGCCCGCAGCGCCGCTACGCTGACGGCTTTGCGCGACAGCATTGAACACCATTTGCAGGACAATGGCATTGGCGAGCGTATCCGTGACGGGTTTCGGATTGCCCTGACCGGCGCTCCGAATGTGGGTAAATCCAGTTTGATGAATGCTTTGGCCAAGCGCGATGTTGCCATCGTTTCCGATATTGCGGGCACCACCCGCGATGTGTTGGAAGTCCCCATGGACCTGGGCGGATACGCGGCAACGCTGATCGACACGGCGGGTCTGCGTGATACGGATGATGTGATTGAAATCGAAGGTGTGCGCCGCGCCCGTGCGGCAGCTGACGCTGCGGACATTCGGGTGCACCTGCTGGATGCCATGGATATGGATGCGGCATCGGTTCGGCCTGATGGTGCGTTGGTTGTGGTCAACAAGATCGACAAGATTGCCAACCGTGCGGATGTGGTTGAGGGGGTTGATGCCCTGCCCCTGTCAGCAAAGACGGGCGTGGGCCTTGATGATTTCGTGCGCACGCTGACAGATCGCGTGCATCAATTGGCGACCACAAGGGTGAGTGATTCGCCGCCCCTGACCCGGGCACGCCACCGCGCCGCGCTCGAAGATTGTGTGACAGCCCTGGACCGGGCACGCGAGGGTGCGGCCAGCAGCCAAGACATGGAAATGATCGCCGAAGATATGCGCGTTGCAGCCCAGGCGCTGGGACGTATCACGGGCCGGATCGATGTCGAAGACCTTTTGGATAAAATCTTCAAAGATTTCTGCATTGGGAAGTAAATGAGCGCCCATTGTTTCACGTGAAACATGGACGTTTGAGTTATTGAAATTGGTTATGGATATAAACGATGTTTCACGTGAAACATGCACGGCGATTGATTGACTCGGATCACGCGCAACCGTATGGTCCGCGCCATGTTTAAAGCCGATGTCATTGTTGTAGGTGGGGGTCACGCGGGTGCAGAAGCCGCCGCGGCATCTGCGCGCATGGGCGCCAAAACAATCTTGATCACCCATCGTGTTGAAACCATCGGCGAGATGTCCTGCAACCCGGCCATCGGCGGCCTCGCCAAGGGCCAATTGGTCCGCGAAGTTGACGCGCTGGATGGCATCATGGGGCGCGCCATTGATGTATCGGGTATTCAGTTTCGGATGCTCAACCGATCCAAGGGCCCTGCCGTTCGCGGTCCCCGCGCACAGGCCGACCGAAAGCTTTATCGCAACGCCATTCAAACGATGCTGGCCGAAATCGATAACCTGGAAATCGTAGCAGACCCTGTTGAGGATTTGCTGCTAGACGATACGGGCAAGCGAGTTATCGGTGTGCGCACAGGCAGCGGTCGAGATATCCATGCCGCCGCAACGATCATCACCACGGGCACATTCCTGCGCGGCCTCATCCATATTGGGGATCAGCGCATTCCAGCGGGACGCGTTGGCGATAAGCCATCTGTCGGGCTGGCCTATACGTTCAAGCGATTGGGTTTTCCGCTGGGACGTTTAAAGACAGGCACCCCGCCCCGTCTGGATGGGAATACCATCGCGTGGGGTGGTTTGGATTCGCAGCCTGCGGACAATCCGCCCATCCCGTTTTCGTATTTGACCGATACCATCAAGGTCCCGCAGATCGAATGCCACATCACGTTTACCAATGCGGCGACGCACAAGATCATTCAGGACAATTTGCATAAGTCGGCGATGTATTCTGGACAGATCGAAGGGACAGGTCCGCGCTACTGCCCCTCGGTCGAAGATAAAATTGTCCGGTTCGCGGACAAGGAGCGACATCAGATATTCCTAGAGCCCGAGGGTCTGGATGATCCGACGGTGTATCCCAATGGGATTTCGACGTCTCTGCCCAAAGACGTGCAGCTGGAAATACTGAAAACCATTCCGGGTCTTGAATCCGCAACCATGCTGCAGCCTGGCTACGCCATCGAATATGATTACGTTGATCCGCGCGCATTGAAATGCACACTGGAAACCCATGCCGTTGATGGATTGTATTTGGCGGGACAGATCAACGGCACCACGGGCTATGAAGAAGCCGCCGCACAGGGTTTGATGGCGGGCATAAATGCGGCCCTCCAAGCGAGTGGTTCTGAGGAGACGTTTGAGCTAGACCGTGCCGAAGCGTACATCGGTGTGATGATTGATGATCTGGTGACGTTGGGCACGAGCGAGCCTTATCGGATGTTCACATCACGCGCCGAATATCGTTTGTTGCTCCGTGCTGATAACGCAGACCTTCGTCTGACACAGCGTGGCCTGGATATCGGATCAGTGGGGACGGCACGTGCCAACGCTTTTAACACAAAAGTTGCTGAATTGAACCGGGTCAAAGCCCTGCTGCTGGACATCAATGCCAGCCCGAATGAGCTGAAAGCCCATGGGCTGGATATCAATCTGGACGGTGTTCGGCGTAACGGCATTGATTTGCTGGCCTATCAAAATATTGATTTCGACCGCTTGGCTGATATCTGGACGGACCTGGCCGGAACACGCGCCGACGTGGTTGAGCAGTTGGAGATTGACGCGACCTATGCTGGATACCTCGACCGTCAGGACGCCGATATCAAAGCGCTCCGCCGGGATGAGGCGCTTCGCCTGCCTGAGGATATCGATTACAATGGGATCTCTAGCCTCTCCAACGAAGTGCGCGACAAGTTAATGACCGTGCGGCCCGAAACCATTGGTCAGGCTGCGCGTATTTCTGGCGTAACCCCGGCAGCCATCACTGCGTTGCTGGGACATGTCAAAAAACGCGACACACGGCTATCCGCCTGAGCTTATTGTTTCACGTGAAACATCAAAACCTATGACCGACATCTCCCCCCTTTCCAAAGATGAATTTGCACATGCGCTCGGTGGGGTTCCGGATGATGTTCTGACGCGGTTGGAAACGTATCTCTCGGTCCTTAAAAAATGGCAAAAGGCAATTAATCTGGTTGGGCCAAAAACCCTGAACGATCCTTGGCGTCGCCATTTGTTGGATTGCGCCCAGGTCGCTCAGGATATACGTGCCACAGATAAAGTCGTCGATCTCGGCAGTGGTGCGGGTCTGCCTGGCCTTATCATTGCGATCATGACGGGGGCCGACGTTCACTTGGTCGAAAGCGATCAACGAAAGTCGACATTTTTGCGTGAAGCAGCCCGCGCCACGGATACGTCAGTTACAGTCCACGCAGAACGCGCCGAAGAGATTCCCCCGCTTGATGCTGACGTGGTGACGGCCCGGGCATTGGCGCCACTGCCCCGACTGTTGCCCTGGGTCCACAGACATCTCAAAAAAGGTGGAAAATCTTATCTTTTAAAGGGTTCAGACGTGGATCAGGAATTGACCCTGGCAGCCAAAGAATGGACAATGGTAACTTCACGAAAACCAAGTGTTTCTGACCCATCTGGGACAGTACTTCACGTTTCTGCATTGGCGCCCATAGATGTCCGCTGAAACCCTGCTAAAGCCACGTCGCACCCGTATTATCGCGATTGCCAATCAAAAAGGCGGTGTCGGTAAGACCACGACAGCGATTAATCTTGCGACGGCCTTGGCCGCCATTGACCAGCGTGTGTTGGTTGTCGATCTGGATCCGCAAGGTAACGCGTCGACCGGATTGGGGATTGAGCATTCGCAGCGCGGCAAGAACACCTATCATGTCCTTATCCGCGAAATTCCCCTACACGAAGCCGTTGTCGAAACGTCTATCCCGGGTTTGGATATCGTGCCATCGGGTATTGATCTGTCCGGTGCCGAAATCGAATTGGTCGATGTTGACCGACGTGAATTCTGCCTGCGCGAAGCCATCATGCTCGCCGCCCCAGAATATGATTACGTACTCATCGATTGCCCACCTGCCCTGGGTTTGCTGACGATCAATGCCTTGGTCGCAGCACAGGCGGTGTTGGTGCCATTGCAATGTGAATTTTTTGCCCTCGAGGGTGTGTCGTTGTTGGTTCGAACCATTGAGCGGGTCAAGGCGATGTATAACCCTGGCCTCGAAATCCAAGGTATTGTGCTGACTATGTTTGATCGTCGGAACAACCTGTCGGGGGCCGTGGCCGACGATGTGCGCGCGTTCTTTGGCGACAAAGTGTACGATACGGTCATTCCCCGAAATGTACGTGTTTCCGAAGCACCATCTTATGGACGTCCGGTGATTGTGTACGATATGGAATGTGCAGGCTCTAAAGCCTATCTCAGTCTGGCGGGAGAAGTCATTCACCGCGAACGTCGGATGACAGCGTGATGGCGGAAAAGAAAAAACTCGGGCGGGGATTGTCTGCCCTACTCGGCGACGCGGGTGCGGATTACGCATCGCTCGATCAAGTCCGAACGGCCAAGCCCGTCGCAATAGAACTATTGCATCCTGGCCGATATCAACCCCGCCATTATATGAATCCAGACGCGGTCGAAGCGCTCGCAGATTCCATTCGCGCCAAAGGAATCCTGCAACCGTTATTGGTGCGGCGTCATCCCGAAGACCCCAATGCGTTTGAAATTATCGCTGGTGAACGTCGCTGGCGCGCCGCGCAATTGGCAAAGCTGCACGAAGTCCCCGTCATCATCAAAGATTTTGATGATAAGACCACCCTCGAAGTGGCCGTCATTGAAAACGTCCAGCGTGAAGATTTATCAGCCATCGAAGAAGCGGACGCTTATCAACGGCTAATGGACGAATTTGATCATACCCAAGAAGACGTTTCTGCACTGGTTGGCAAAAGCCGCAGCCATGTCGCGAACACCCTTCGGTTGCTCAGCCTTGATTCAAAAATTCGAAAACTGATCGAAGAGGGTTTGCTCAGCGCTGGCCATGCCCGCACCTTGATCGGTGTCGAAAATGGCTACCGGATCGCCCAGCAGATTATCGAAAAAAATCTAAGCGTGCGCGAAGCCGAAATGATGGCGCGTCAAAAAACCGAAGCAAAAACGCACAAGGTAAAATCCGCGCCAAAACCAAAAGATGTCGACACCGTTTCCTTGGAACGGGATCTGACCAATACGCTTGGGTTGGGTGTGACAATTGATGGTAAGGGTGAAAAAGGCGCGCTGAAAATCGCCTACGAAAACCTGGATCAGCTGGATATGTTGATTGAACGTCTTCGCGCGACCCCGGCGATTGAAGTTGAAACACCGACCACAACCGAGGCTCCTGCCCGTGTCGATGAACGGCCAAAACTGTCCGTCAGTCTGAAACCTAAATCTGTCGGCTAAATATAATAGAGTTTTGAGAGAGGACGGCTCTTCATGACGAGGAACCGCCCCCTACTCATCGAACAATAGCGGCTAAATGACCCGTTTCATCTCGATGTAGTCGCCCTTCACTTTTAGAATCACTGTAATATCTTCCTTGCCACGGTTGCGCCAAAACCAGCCGTGGTTTCCGTCAAACGCGGCTTCTAAGGTCCCATTGTCTCCAGGCACACCTCGGCCCTTCTCGTAGCTGATGGAATTTCCACCGCCATCACCATGAAGATCAAAGTTGGCTCTTCCTCCGCCTGCAACTGCCCACATGAACTGGACAGTGGCCCCTTTATTCATCACGAGTTTCACCTCTGTGCCCTGTCCTGGCGTTAGCGAGATTGAAATTTCGTCTTTCCATTCAGGTGCTGTCAATTGCGCAGCTGCTGGACTGATAAAAAGGAACGCGATCGCTGCGTCGAAGAGGCTCGACTGCTGATCAGGGTTTGATTTTGTTGATGGTTGAGATGGAGCCTGATTTTGCAGGTCTCTTAAACGATCTGCTTCAGCTTCTAGTTCGAGTTGTTTTTTAATCTCACCCATTTCACCAAGACCCAATGCGCCGCCGATGCCCGTCGGATCAATGGCGTACTCTGCGGGCAGGATAACGGTTGCCAATATCGCAATCGCAGAAACAAAGGCGATGATAGATGAGCGAATCAGTTGCCGTGTTGTCGGCAATTCAGCACGTGTTGGAATATCTTCGTTGTACATGTTTTATATCCTTATTTGCTTAGGAAATGGCATAGCCGGTGAGGTGAAAGCCAATCAATGTGAAACCGGCACCCATCATGATGACGTTGGCTGTGTAAGCGTGACGTAGAAAACTGGGGTGACGACGCCACCAACCCATCGCTACGAGGATCGCGCCAAGGGCCAATAATTGTCCGATTTCAACACCGACATTGAATGCCAATAAATTAGGGATAAGGCCGTCTTCGGCGATGTCATACTCGATGATTTTCGATGCTAACCCAAAGCCGTGGAAGAGCCCAAAAATCAACGTCGCCAGCTTTGTATTTGGCTGCACACCGAACCAACGCTGGTAGGCGCCGATGTTATCGAGGGCTTTGTAGACAATTGAGAGACCGATGATTGCATCAATAATGAAACTATTGATGCCAAAATCGAATATCACGCCAATCAGCATTGTGGTTGAGTGCCCGATCGCGAAGATCGTCACATAAATGGCGATGTGTTTCATCCGGTAGAGAAAGAAAATCACCCCGAACAAGAACAAGATATGATCATATCCTGTCATCATGTGTTTTGCGCCCAGGTACGTGAAGGGTACCAAAAGGACCCCATAAACCTCTTGGATGTAGCCCTTATCTCCGTCGGCGACCGCGTGGGCCAAAACGGGATCTGATAGCAATAATAGAATCGTAACTGTGATTCCGGTAAAGAGTAGGTAACGACTCGTCGCATTCAGCGACCAGGCGTCACCCTTAAGTGATGTCTGTGACATTTATACTTTCCGTTTTTGATTAATTAAAAGAAGCCCTTATCGGGCAACATACTGCCTTGGCGGCAGGATCAAAAACGTGGTGGGCGATCTATATTAAAAGATAATCGATCAACTTGCGAAGTCGCAGAAATTGGTCGCCAGTTCGAGGATGCATAAAGAGATGTCTGGCTAGGGATACGCATCATTCCCGGTACGTCATGAGAATGATCAGCCGGATTGTGGTCATGCGTATGAGTTACAGTTTGACCCTTGGGGGCTTCGATGTCGTGACTATGACCGTGCTCATGCGAATGATCAGTTGTCGCAAAATCTTCTAATGCAGCGAAGTAACTGACTTCAGTCGTTTTTGCATGCGCAAGGGTACCTGAAGTCGTTGCCAGTAGCATCAACGAAGCGAGCAATGTCCGATAGATTTTGAAGCCGCCCAAACGCATGATGTTGATGACCATCCTTTTTCTTCAACACAAAAATCTATGAAATTGATTAGACTTTCGGCAAGCTCTTTATCTATTAGCACGGTAAAGGAAAGAAAATATCTTTGTTATGTGAGCTTGCTTAAGGAGAAACCGAGGCACCCGCCCCGAAACTATCTGTTATGTCGTCGCGCCACTTGTGTGATTTGCGTCAGCGCACGTTCGCACAGCGCCACGTCAATCGATAACCCCGATTTACAATCGCGCTCGGCCTCCAACAGCAAAGTCAGCGCCCGATTGATATGCGGTACCGGCCAGGATGTGGCTTGGCGCGAAAATGCTGTCGCTTGTTTGAAGAAAACGGGCGGTCGAAGTCGCTTCATCGCATCTTCGACACGAGTCCCAGAAGTTATTTCAGCCTGAACCGTCAACAGTCGATCAAAATGCCGCTGCACCGCGCGTAAGATCGCAACAGCGTTGAGATCTTCGGCCCGGGCGCGCGCCAACATCCCCAACATGACAGGAAGATTGCCGCCGCCGACAGCCATGGCAAGGTCGCCCAACACGCTGGATTTTACATCACCAATGATGGCATCAATATCCGCAATGGATATCGGATCTTCCGTTTTACCCTTATATAACAATAACTTATCAAGTTCTTGGCGGACGGCAAAACGATCAGCGCCCAGCCTGGACGACAATAACGCCATCGCATCACGGTCAATCGAAAGCCCGGCTTGGCCAATGTGTTGGCGCACAACGGCGTCCAAAGATTGGCCTTCGTCGGCGTAACAGCCGATCGCTGCCGCGTCATCGCGCTTTTCAAACAACTGACGCAGTTTTGATCTGGGTGCCAACTCCCCCGCTTCGAAGACGGCGGGTTTCAGCCCAGCGCCATCGCCCAGCCAGGATTCGATAACCCCCGCGCAAGCATCGGTGACATCACGGACCCGCACGACGGGATCGCCATCGCTCATCAACGAAAGTGACCGCGAAGCATCAGATAGGATGGCGCCATCTTTTTTTAAAGCGTCGCCATAAATCTCGGAGATGGCAAAACTATCGTCTTCGCCTGCCTGACGTTTGGTAAAGGATTGCCCGCGTTCGCGCACCAACCCGGCATCGGGGCCATATAAAAGAATAGCCCGGACAGCCGTATCGGGTTTTTGTAAAAATGTATCGGCGCGGCCTGCGCTAATTTTCATGGCTACTTTTGAGGGCTCTGTGATTCTGCATCACCACGAATAAATTCAGTGGCGAGCCGTAAGCGAAGTTGTTGCGCGAGATCGATCAACGCGCGTTCACGGGCACTCTTTTCTGCGCTGAGTGTCTGGAATTCAGAATTAAAAATGTTGTAGCCGCTGGTGGATTTTACTGTTCCCCTTGCAACGATGGTGCCATCAGTCCTGGATATTAAGGTATAAACCGCGGTCATCGTTAGATTGGCGCGTGTTGCGTCCGAGCTTTGGCGGACCGCTAAATTGGCTTTGCTCTCATTAAGCTTTGTATTCAGATCGTATTCCACCACGCGTGCGCGACCAGAAGGATGTAGCAATTCGATCATTTTATTGCGGAAAAACTGCCCTTCGCGGTCTTCAATCAGGCCGATTTCGATTTTACGAAAAACATCAAAGGCGAAGAGTTGCTCGCTTGCCGAACCTGTGCCTGAAGGCGCGTACAAAGGCCGGAATCCGCATGATGCGGTCAACAGAGCGGCGGCTAAGATGATCCCCAATCTAAACGACAATGTTCACAATCCTATTTGGCACCACGATGACTTTGCGGATTTCTTTATCGCCGATGAAGCTTGATACATTCTCAAGCGCCAGCGCCTGTTCTTTAACCGCATCCTCGGCTGCATCTTTTGCCACGTCAATGGTGCCGCGAACTTTGCCATTTACCTGGACGGCGATGGTGATGGAATCTTCGATCAGTAATGCGGGGTCAGCCTTGGGCCAGGCGGCATCGGCGACCAGGCCATTTTGCCCCACGGTGTTCCACAACTCTTCGGCCAAGTGTGGCATCATCGGCGCAATCAATTGAACAATATTCTTGGCAGCAAACTTAAACGCCCATGCCGTTCCGGCATCCGACGTGTCGCTACCTTCGACGGCGTTGCTTAACTCACGGATGCGCGCAACGGCCTTATTGAAATGAAAGGCTTCGATATCTTTAGTGACGGCAGCGATGGTTTTGTGCGTCAGGCGCTCAATGCCATCCCCAGCTTTGCCTAAATCAGCGGGGCGATTGCCGTTGGTTTCCCAATCGGCCATTTCGGCACCATCGATCATGCGCCACAGACGATTGACGTAACGCCATGCACCATCAACACCGGAATCCGTCCAATCCAGATCGCGGTCAGGGGGGCTATCGGATAACATAAACAGCCGTGCCGTATCCGCACCGTAGGTCTGGATAATTTCTTCGGGGTCTATGACGTTGCGTTTGGATTTGCTCATTTTTTCCGAACGGCCGCGCGTCACAGGCTTACCGTCAGCGTCGGTGAAGTTGCCCGCGTCGTCGGGGCGGACGTCGGTCGGAAACATCCATTGACCATCCGCGTTCTTAAACGTTTCGTGGCAAATCATGCCTTGGGTCTGCAGACCTGCGAATGGCTCCTTGATACCGACGTAGCCACAATCTTTGAGCGCCCGGGTAAAGAACCGCGAATACAATAAATGCAGCACCGCGTGTTCGATCCCACCGATGTATTGATCTACGGGCATCCAATAATCGACGGCTGTGCGGTCCAGCGCGGTCTCTGCATCGGGGCAACAATAGCGTGCGAAATACCATGACGATTCAAAGAACGTGTCGAAGGTATCGGTCTCTCGGGTTGCGGCCTTTCCACACGTTGGGCAGTCGACGTTTTTCCATGTCGGATGTGCGACCAGTGGATTGCCGATGGTTTCCATATCGACATCTTCGGGAAGCTCAACGGGCAGCTGTTCGCTTGGGACAGGCACGGCACCACAATCATCGCAATGGATGATTGGAATCGGGCATCCCCAATATCGCTGCCGGGAAACACCCCAATCGCGGAGACGGAAGTTAACTTGCTTCTTGCCGATGCCGCGTTCTTCGAAGTGTGCAATCGCCGTTGATTTGGCGGCGTCAATTTCCAATCCATTCAGGAACTCTGAATTGATCATCAGGCCGTCGCCGGTAAACGCCTCGTTGCCGACCTCAAACGTTTTTGCATCCTGGTCCTTGGGGCAGACCACTGGAATGACAGGCAATCCGTACTTTCGGGCAAAATCCAAGTCGCGTTGGTCGTGTGCGGGGCAGCCGAAAATGGCGCCCGTGCCGTAATCCATCAATACAAAGTTGGCGACGTAAATCGGTAAGGTCTCGCCATCGATGACGGGATGCACACACGTAAGACCTGTATCAAACCCCAGCTTTTCTGCGGTTTCAATGGCGGCTTCGGATGTGCCCATGGCGTTGCATGTGGCGATGAATTTCTGCAGTTCCGGGTTATCCGCGCTCAGCTCAACCGCCAACGGATGGTTCGCAGAAATCGCCATGAACGATGCACCGAACATGGTGTCGGGGCGTGTTGTGTAGACTTCCAGCGGCTCGTCCCGATCAACAATTTGGAATGAAACGTGGGCCCCTTCGGAGCGGCCGATCCAATTGTGCTGCATGATGCGCACGCGTTCCGGCCAGCGATCTAATTCTTCGAGAGACTGCAAAAGATCTTCGGCGTAGTTTGTGATTTTCAAAAACCACTGAGCCAGTTGACGTTTTTCAACCTCGGCACCGGAGCGCCAACCCTTGCCATCGATGACCTGTTCGTTCGCCAATACGGTGTTTTCAACCGGGTCCCAATTGACCCAGGATTCCTTGCGGTACACCAGATCGTTGGCCAGGAAATCCAAAAACATTTGTTGTTCGTGGCGATAGTAGGATGGATCGCAGGTCGCGAGTTCGCGGCGCCAATCGTATGACAGTCCCATGGATTTAAGCTGAAGACGCATGGTTGCGATATTTTCGTGCGTCCATTTCGCGGGGTGGACGTTATTTTCCTTGGCGGCGTTTTCTGCGGGCAGACCAAACGCGTCCCACCCCATTGGGTGCATCACGTTGTAGCCTTGGGCTTTGCGAAAACGGGCCACCATGTCGCCCAACGTATAGTTCCGAACGTGCCCCATATGAATTCGACCCGACGGGTACGGAAACATTTCCAGGACGTAGTATTTTTCCCGCGTGGAATCGACTTCGACCTCAAAGGTCCCTTGTTCTTCCCAGACCGCTTGCCATTTTGCTTCGGTCTCTTTGACGTTGTATCGCGACATTGGTCTTATTCCACTACAAGCCTCGCCACATCCCGTGGCGGAAGGAAAGGCGTTCCACCGGATGGCGGACCGACACAGTTTCTAACCGCCGGGGGACGTTAAATCCAGCCGTACTTACTGATTGTTGACGAGTGTTTGGTGACGAAGGATTCGTGCTTTGGTCAGAATTGAATCTTCAACCTTTGGCGCGGTGCCATCTGGGACTTCGGTGTCCGTCCAGGTGCCTTGCGCATCACGGACTTGGCGGAACACGGATACTTTGACACCGTCAGCGCGCAACGTGCGCCCCAGGATATAGACATTCAGCTTAAACCGTTCGCTGGGCGATTCAGGGGGGCTAAACCAATCGGTGATAATGACCCCGCCAAATGCGTCAGCGGTGTTGATGGGCATGAATGAGATGGTT
>DGNZ01000254.1 GCA_002389175.1 Rhodospirillaceae bacterium UBA4479
CAAAATGCCAGTGCCTATGGCCTAAAAGCCGATGGCGTTAGCTTTGATATGGATGCTGTTGTGAAACGATCTCGCGGTGTTTCGACCCGATTGTCGGGCGGTGTCTCTCACCTGATGAAGAAAAACAAAGTCGATGTTGTCGATGGTACTGCCAAGCTAAATGGGCCCGGCAAAGTCGATGTCACGGGCAAAGACGGCAAAGCCATCGGCACGTATACCGCCGATCACATCATCATCGCGACGGGCGCACGCCCACGCGCATTACCGGGCATTGAGCCTGATAAGAAATTGATCTGGACCTACTTCGAAGCCATGGTCCCGGACTTCACACCAAAAAGTATGTTGGTCATTGGGTCTGGTGCCATAGGGATTGAGTTCGCGAGCTTCTTTAACACCATGGGGGTCGACGTTACCGTGGTCGAAGTCATGCCGCAGATCATGCCCGTCGAAGACGCCGAGATTTCCGCCTTTGCCCGCAAGCAATTGGAAAAACATGGCCTTAAAATCATTACGGAGACCAAAGTGGTCAGCGTTAAAAAAGGCAAAGATAACGTCACCTGCACCATCGAAGATAAAAAGGGTAAAACCCAGGAAATCACAGTTGATCGTGTGATCTCTGCCGTGGGTGTTCAGGGCAACATCGAAGACATTGGCCTTGAGACCACAAAAATCAAAACGGATCGCGGCTGCATTGTTGCTGACGAATATTCACGCACGGCCGAGAAGGGCATTTACGCCATCGGTGATGTCGCCGGTCCACCTATGTTGGCCCATAAGGCCGAACACGAAGGTGTTATCTGCATCGAAAAGATCGCAGGCGTGGATGGTGTACATCCGATGGACAAAGGCAAGATTCCAGGCTGCACGTATTGCAACCCACAAGTCGCATCTGTTGGCCTGACTGAGGCTAAAGCCAAAGAAAAGGGTTTGGATGTTCGTGTCGGTCGATTCCTGTTTATGGGTAACGGCAAAGCCATCGCACTGGGTGAAGATCAAGGCATGGTCAAAACCATTTTTGATAAAAAGACCGGGCAGTTACTGGGCGCACACATGGTCGGTGCAGAAGTTACCGAACTGATCCAGGGCTTTGTGGTCGCGATGAATTTGGAAACCACCGAAGAAGACCTGATGCACACCGTGTTCCCGCATCCGACCCTATCAGAAATGATGCACGAGAGTGTCCTCGACGCGTACGACCGCGTCATTCACATGTAACTGCGGCGTATAATGACCGTCATTGTTCGTGATATTGGCCCAGATGATGAAGCCACATGGCGTCAATTGTGGGCGGGATACCTGGCGTTTTATGAGCAATCCGTCCCGGACGACGTCACGTCACATACTTGGTCGATGCTGCTTGATGCCAACAGCGCATATTGGGGGCTGGTCGCCGAAGAAGAGACGGGTGTTATGGGTTTTGCCATTCATCAAGACCAACGCAGCACCTGGAATACCGCACCTATTGTGTACCTCGAAGACTTATTCGTCGCAGATACGGCAAGAGGAAAGGGTGTCGGGCGTACATTGATGGAAGCCGGTATGGAACACGCCAAAAAGGGCGGTTCATGCAAATACTATTGGCAGACCGATACAGGCAATGTCACAGCGCGCCATCTTTATGATAATATGACCGGCGGCATCAATGACCGTGTAATTTATGAACTGGCCTTGTAATCAACCCCTTTGGATGCATATTTCAGGCTTATGTCAAAACTAGATAACCCACGCCCAAGGCACCCGGAAAAAGTTAAAAAACCGGAACATCAACCTATGCGGAAACCCGATTGGATCCGTGTTAAGGCACCAACGTCGGAAAACTATCACGAGACCCGCAAGTTGATGCGCGAGCGCAACTTAAATACGGTCTGTGAAGAAGCAGCATGCCCGAACATTGGTGAATGCTGGGCGCAGAAGCACGCGACCGTCATGATCCTGGGTGACATATGCACTCGGGCATGCGCGTTCTGTAACGTCGCCACAGGCAAGCCGGGCGCTGTCGATCCGATGGAGCCTGAAAACCTAGCGATTTCCGTCGCCGAGCTGGGCATGAACCATTTGGTGATCACATCCGTTGATCGCGATGACCTAGTCGATGGCGGGGCTGAGCAGTTCGTGAAATGCATTACGCGTATTCGTGAAACCACGCCCCAGACAACAATTGAAATCCTGACACCTGATTTCCGCACCAAAGACGGTGCCATTGAAAAGATCATCGCGGCCAAACCAGATGTGTTTAATCACAATCTGGAAACCGTACCCCGGCTATATCCATCAATCCGCCCCGGCGCGCGCTATCCGCATTCATTGAATATTCTGGCGACCGTCAAAAAGGGCGATCCATCCATCTTCACCAAGTCCGGCATCATGGTTGGCCTTGGCGAAGAAAAGGACGAAGTCATTCAGGTGATGGAAGACCTGCGCACAGCTGACGTCGATTTCCTGACCATCGGTCAGTACCTGGCACCTACACGTAAACATGCACCGATTGATCGGTTCGTCACACCTGCTGAATTCGATGAATACAAAGACATCGCATTTTCCAAGGGCTTTCTAATGGTATCAGCCTCGCCACTCACTCGGTCGAGCTATCACGCCGATGAGGATTTTGCGGAGCTCCGCAAAAATCGAGAGAAAAAGCTCGCCGCTGCAGGCGCTTAAGGGGTAGGGCGTTTCCGTATGCCAACGCACGCCGAAAAACGCGTCTTACCGTATTCCAAGGAACAGTTGTTCAACCTCGTGGCGCAGGTGGATAAATATCCCGAATTCCTGCCGTGGTGTCTTGGATGTCGTGTGAAGTCCAGAACCGATGAAGAAGTCGTCGCCGATATGATTATCGGGTTCAAAGTATTCCGAGAGGGTTTCACATCGCGCGTCCATCTGAACAAACCCGACCGCGTCGATGTAAAATACGAAAATGGGCCGTTCAAATATCTGGACAATCATTGGACTTTCAATGATATGGGCGACGGTAAAACCGAGATCGATTTCTATGTCGATTTCGAATTCCGGTCCCGAATTTTGCAGGCCGCTATCGGTGCCGTGTTTAACGAAGCCGTGCGCCGCATGATCTCAGCGTTCGAGCAACGCGCGCACGACCTTTATGGCTGATCTGTTTTCACGATGAATACGGCGCTGTTACTCAATCTGTGATTGGACCACTTCCCACTCTTGGATGAGGTCTCGCGCCATCTGAAATAGCCACACACATCACAATTTCACCCGGGCGGGGCGCATCTGCGACCATCACCGTCATGGTATCAAAATGATCAAATGACCAAGCCTCGTCCTTGTGCCCAAGTGGAATATCGATCGGAACACCGACGCCAGCCACTTTTGCATTCGAAGGAATGAGCGCTTGGCCGCCGCCGACAGCAGCTCTCATGGGCTTACCCAATTTAGGGTGTATCATCGCGCCGACATGTTCCAATTCACCATCAACACCGACAATGGCTGCCTTTCCATAGCTAATTGCAGGGGCGGGAAGCATTTCTACGATCTCGTCCATCAAACGCTCGCCAAGTTGTCCGCCCATATCGAATAGCGACGATAGATCCTCTTCGTATCGTCCGGCGAGCGGGTTTTCGATCACAGCCAACGCGGCGATGCGAGTTATCGGCTCACAGGATGTGCCGAAGTCACCTGCCGCAATAGTTTCTTTGATGATCAAGGTCTTGCGCAGTTTCATGTGTGACGCTCCCATTCAATATGTATTCAAATATCACGTTCGCTGACGAGACGGGCATTTTCGATGGCTATGACACTCTGGACGGCAAAAATTTTGGCGGTCTCAAGGCTTTTTGTATCGAAGGGTCGGACCTGTTGACGATAGACAGCGAAAGCCCCAATCAGACGTTCGCCCGCGAGCATCGGAATAGCTGCAAACGAACGTGCACCGCCAAGGTCTGCCGTGGCGTCTCTCAGCGGATCGCCACGTTGGTAAATGTCCGCGCCGCAAACATCTGGGATATTGATGACGTCCCGTTTGGTAACAATGCGGCCCAGCGCCGTTTGTGATCCGACCTGGAACGTACCTTGATCAGATAACCATTCTTCAAATACCCGTGGAATTCCCTTTGTGAACTTTGGCCGATACCCGTCTGGCGCAGTATATTCAAAAAGGATTCCGAACTCGGCATCGCAAAGCTCTAAAGCGTATCCAAGAACAGCAGCTATTACCTTATCCAATTCTCCGTTCGAGCCACTGATGATCCTGAGCACTTCAACAAGTGCGCGCTCTCTGCCGATGGCTTCTTCCAAACTAAGCGCCAATTCTGAAATAAGAGCCGCTTGTTCTCCATCCGAAACGGGCGTTGGTCGGCCACCCTCTAAGACCTTATGAAGTTCAAGGGCACCTCTAAAAATACCCGA
>DGNZ01000199.1 GCA_002389175.1 Rhodospirillaceae bacterium UBA4479
ATTCGGGTGACGGCCATCGTAGCAATCGATGTAGTTGATGTGTTGGTGGCTTGCGTCGATGAGCCTTTGGAGACCGAAGCCCCAAAAGTGCCACCGGTCCCGAGTTATACCGTTGAAACAGCAAAGCGCGATCTCGCCCATTTTGAACATAAGCTTGAGAAACAAGCCCCGTCTCAGGCGAGTGTACCTTTTGTCATTCAAGGTCTTCGTTCAATGCTTGAAGGCGATTATGTTGCTGCAAACGACGGGTTGCAGCGCGCGTTAAAGTTCGAGCCTAGAAACGCTTTTTTACACACAGTGAATGCCTTATCACACCAACTGCGCGGTGATAATGGCGACCCCGAACAATACGAATTGGCGCTGGTGGGGTATGAGCTTGCAGCACGCATGGATCCTGGCTCGGCGAATATTCCGTACTTTATTGGTGTTTTGAAATTCCGACAGCAGAGATTTTTGGAAGCACGTGAAGAATTTGCGAGAGCAGTTTTACTCGACCCTGAAAACGTTGACTATCTGACCGGTCTTGCTGCGGCCTCCTATTATATTGGAGAACTCGACGTTGCTTATGCTGTTGCATCCCAAGCGAAACAATTGGCACCTAAAAACCCTGATGTGCTTCGTACCAGTGGCATCATCTACGCGGCCGTTGGGGATTTTGAAGATGCAGAAGCCAGCAAGAACGCCCTGACGGGCATCAGTAATACGCGTAAGCGCTTTGTTGGTCGCCGAATTAATGATTGGGTGCGATATTATTCCAACAACGAACTCATGAATGATCCAGAAGTGGTCAATTTGCTGGCACAAAACTTGGACGCATTCGGCGTACCTAAGGGCGGTATGTTCGACCCAGAGGGCGGAAACAACGAAGATCCAACGCTCCCTGCAAATGATGGTAGTGACAACACCTCTACAGATTCATCTCAAGGAATTATTCCGCTGCCCGGCGCGGACCCAACACCTATCCCAGCGGCATCTTCTGCCCCTGCCTCTGCGCCGCAAACCATTGCACCTGTCACGACGAATGCCGTGCCAAATGCTACGCCCGCAGCTGTGAAGCCAACTGCGCCAGCAAAACCGAAAATCAAAAAACCTAGCATGGCATTGATTGATGTCGCGATCATCCGTACAGAGGAAATTTACCGGTCTTCAAAGGGTGTAAACCTATTGAATGGGCTGAACATCTTCTTCTCGGGCAACCAGTTCGCCCAGTTCGCTACACCAGGCGGTATCGGGCGGGTTCGGACAGCTTTAACAGCAAACGATACGCTGACATTACAATTAGGAACAGCCGGAGCAGGCCTGACGTATTCGTTGAATATTTTCAACGACAACTATGATCGCAACGAAGTCATCGCGCGACCTACAATCCTTGTTGAAGATCAAAAGAAATCTTCCTTTTTCTCGGGTGGAACGCTGCACATTGTCATAGAGGGCGGTGTTGCTGGGAGTGGGGCAATTCAGCCGATCAATACGGGTGTAAAGCTAGAGGTCACGCCCAAATTCTTGGACGAAGACACGCTTGATATGAGTGTGTTTGCTGAGCGGACATTCCTGGAATCCGCGTTATCGCAGGTTTCAGACACGATTACTGGAACGTCATTTGCAACCACATCAAAGACCACGATTTCAGCAAACCTAACGCTTAGATATGGCGAAACGATGGTTCTGTCAGGTTTGTCAGATCAGGAAAAAGAAAAACTAGACGACAAGACACCAGGCCTTGGTGATATTCCGGGTATTCAGTACTTATTCCGCAATCAAACTAAGACCTCAGCTAAGAAAACGGTTCTGGTATTGTTGACCCCACGTCGTGCGACGCTGAATTACAATGCACAAGCGGAGCCATTGCCTGAAGCAGAAAAAGTAAATGACCGAAATCTTCAGAAACTCAACCAGAGTGCGAATTGGATGCGCCCGGCACCGCATCTGAAATCACTGGTGCAGCATCTAAGTAAATACGATTATTTTAATCATTTCCGTACTGGGGATATGCAACTCGAAAATTGGGCTGGCGAGGGCACCGTTTTAGATGCTGTTCAGCGAACCCTTGAGTATTTGTACATCTATTATGACTTCGAGAAGAAAGAAGAACCCGAGCTGAAATAGCTTTGGGTTAGGGTAGGATTGACCCCAATCCCATGGCGATGACTGCGCCATTTCGTGCATCCGCCTCATCATAATGTGCTGATGTATCTAGTAAGTTCATGGTGCCGATGGTCGTTCCCAGTCGCTTGATGGGAATGTTGATTACGGCGCATAGACCCAGATCCGCGATCACCTGATGATCATCGAAGTTGTGGCGAATGTCTTCGTCGTTTGATCCGATAAAAACTTGGCCTTCAAGCAGAACATGGCGGCCCCAATTTGTGTCGCGTTTTTTCTTCCGGCCACCCGCCGGATAAATTGCGGGGTCGCTGGTATAGAAACGTTCGACTTCCATCAGATTTGGATCGAATGCCATCACGGTGAATAGTGAATGTCCAATAAGCTTTGATGTCGCGAGTTCTGCCGCCCGACATACGTCTTCACGGGTAGGGGCGGTCGACACGGTCAATGCGAAGGCCAATAAGGTATCTAAATCAGAGGAGCGAATGTTGTCGTCTTTCATGTGATTAAACACCCCTGGCAGTGCCAGCCCGACGCGGGTCTGCACCTGCTAATCTGTGGCCACTTTTAGGGTCTTGTTGCACAGCAAGGACGCCGCCAGCTTTCCATGTGCCATCCTCCCAACGCTCTGTTTTGTGGCCTCGTGCTTTGAGGTTTTCAAAGACGTCATCCGGGATGCTTTGTTCGAGCATCAATAATCCAGGATGGTACGTGTTTGGTGCGAACGATGAAGGGAAGCTGTATGTCCCAAACCGCGGCGCTTCAATAGCGCTTTGAATATCCATTCCAAAAACGTAGGTGTTCAAGAAGACTTGGACCATCGCTTGAATTTGCACATCACCGCCCGGTGTTCCAAACGCCATCAGTGGTTTTCCGTCTTTGATCGCAAGGGCAGGGTTAGGCGTTAACCGGGGGCGTTTCCCAGGAGCCAGGGCGTTGATCGACGTCCGGGTGCCGCGCGACTGAGATCCCCGCGATGATGGGCAGATGCCTGTTCCAGGAATAACAACCGTATCGGCAGACGTATCGCTAGGTGTCGCCGAGAACATATTGCCTTGTGCGTCGATCGCGGCGACATACGACGTGTCGGCGGACCCAGGGTCTTTGAGTTGATGTGGATCACGGGGTTCTGTGTCGTGCGGATCGCTTAATCGCTGATTGGCTAAGGTTTTTGATGCATCGGTATTCCCCTGCATGGCAGGAACGTGGCCAAGGGGGTCTCCGGCCAGCGGCATTTCAGGGCACGCCTTTGCTGCATCAATCATCGATAGACGGTCTTTGAGGTAAGGATCTGCAAGCATCTCAGCTACAGGGACATCGGCAAATGCGGGGTCTGTCACAAAGGCTTCGCGGTCCGCGAATACCAATTTCAGGGCTTCGGCCACTGTATGAATATAGTCAGGTGTGTTGTGCCCAAGGGCTGCGATATCAATGTGATCCAACATGCGGAATGCTTGGGCCAGCGAAATACCCTGACACCATGCACCACATGCATAAACGTCGATATCTGCGAAAGCCGCCTTGATCGGCGCTTCAAATTGAACTTCGTAGTTGGCCAAATCGGATTGGCGAAGAAAACCCTCGTTCGCCTCGTGATAATCAGTGATTTTCTTTGCGATATCGCCTTTGTAGAACGCATCACGGGCGGCTTGGATGCCCGCTTGTCGGTCGCCTTTTGACGCACGTTCCTGATCGATCATGTATTGGATGGTATCGGCCAGATCTCGCTGAACGAAGGTATCGCCAACGGCGGGTGGCGTGCCTCCGGGTAAATAAATATCGGCTGTGGGCTGATCCTTACGATAGGCTTCTTGGTTGGTCTCGATAAACTGCGCGAACACGCGATATACGGGGAAGCCTTCCCTTGCATAGGTTGCTGCAAAGTGTGCGACATCGCCAAAACTCATCGTGCCGTATTTTGATAGGGCCGCGATCCATGCAGCTGGGGCGGCAGGGACGACAGTTCGGTGGATACCCGTTGGCATGGCTCCACCGTAGCGTTCTTCAAAAAATTCTACGGATGCGGCTTCTGGCCAAACACCCAGGCCATCGATGGTGATGACCTCTTGGGTATCAGCCATGCGGATCATGATTGGGGCGACGCCCGCAAAATTAACCAGG
>DGNZ01000318.1 GCA_002389175.1 Rhodospirillaceae bacterium UBA4479
TTATCCGTAACAAATACATCCCCCGTATCGGCCTTATCACAGACCCGCGCTGCGACCTGAACGGTGGTGCCAAAAAAGTCGTCTTCTTCTTCGACGGCTTCACCCGCATTCAGCCCGATACGCACATTTACCGGCAGCGTGCCATCGCGCGCGTTATGAGCAGCAAACGCTTTTTGCATTTCCAAACCGGCGCGTGTCGCATCGGCGGATGATGCAGAACTTGCCATGATACCGTCGCCTGTATGCTTTACTTCGCGTCCCCGATGCGCCGCCAAGGATGACCGCACGATGGCATTATGGATCCGAACGACTTCTTGCGCACCATAGTCACCACGTTCATGGGTCATCTGGGTGGAGCCAACCAGATCGGTGAACATGATGCAGACGATTCCCTGCACCTGCGACCGCGCAGCTGCATCTGACGTCCACATTTGGATGACATCTGCGAAATCACTAAACGGGTCTGTGTCATCTTCGACATAGCGCGACATCACAGCCCCGCCAGCCGAGATCATCAGACCGTAACGTTCTTCTGATTTGTAATCACCATATTGTCGGCAATAAGCATCCACCCGATCAGGGGGATTGCCCAAAGCCTCAACCATTTCGCGGACCAACACAAAACCCTGCATGGGGCTGAGGGCCACATGCTTTGCATATCTTTCTGCTGCCCCCGAAATAAACAAATTCAGCCCAAACGACACATGGCGGTTTACGGTAGGAACTTCGCCTGCAATAGCCGTCAGCGATTTTGCCAAAAACTCCAACATCGCACGGCGCATTTGCTGTGTCAGACCACCAGCGGGTTTCGGTTTGTCATCGCCGGCCTCAGGTGGTGTCCCAATTCCTGCTGAGGCTGAGGCTGCGGTTGGGATGGGTGCAGGTGCTTTTTCTGGGTTTTCCTCGTCCGCTTCACGTGACTGCCTCGGCCTTGGATTTTGATGGATGCGCTGGGTATTGCGACGTCGTTGGCTGTGCTGTTCAGCAGATTTTTCTGGGACTTCAGACAATGCTGTAATATGTGCACGATAAACTTTGCCCAGCAAAACCCAGCACGCGACCAAGAAGGCCAAACCTGTCATGCCAAAGGCCGCATTGCCCTGGACCGATGCCGACATCCCCATGGCGGGGCCCAGGTTTTTCATCACGATAGAAATCAGGACAAAGGCAACAACGGCAATACCAATCGAAATGGCCGTGTTGAATGCGATTTTGCCCGCTAACCGTTGCGCTTGCGACGCGGACTCAGGCGCTGGTTTCGTCCTAAAAGGTGACGTTGCGTTCGTTGTGCGCCGACCATCAACTGACGATGCAGTTTGTCGCATCTCAGCGGGCACGGGCGCCTCTGACGTTTCACGCGCGGCTATGTTTTCACTGGCAGCATTTGCTTGGCGTTTCATTTGGCGCGTCACAGCTGCGACATTGCTGAGATGCGGGCTGATCCATGCCAACGTTTCTAGCGGCGCGCGCCCCTCGCCATATTCAGTAACTGCCATGATGCGGACGCCCTGAAACTCGCCATCCGAATCCAAGGAGGCCCCTTGGGCCAAGGCAGCATCCTTGTCCTCACCCCCCATGCTGCCTTTGAGCTGCCATCGATTGTCTTGGCGCACATAAATATCGAACCGAGTGGGGGTCACGCGTTTTCCTGACAATCTCGTATGAAAATTCGATTCATTAGTAATACCAAAAGGTTACCGATAAATGACCCATCATAGGGTTAATGCGCTGAGCTTAGTACAGCCACCAAGTATCATCACAAGCATCGCAAACTGCGCCTATCCCGAGAAAATGTCGGTTTCCATTGAACCTCGCATCAGAAGCTCGTTAGCTGATCATAGAGATAGATCGGTCGGATAAAATCAACCATTGGGTTCAATGGTCAACCGATCAACGCCAAGAATTTGTTGCGCTTGTGTTTTGCACCCAAAGTGCAGACCGCAACGCAAACCGAAGGTGGGTTCAACGTGACCCGGCGGCATCCATACCCCCGTCGAACCCCTGGTCCCCGGGATACGGCGGCTCACCTTCGGCCTCCCCCAATTTCCAAAAGTTGACACACTATGGGTGTTCATCCACCAATGTGTGATGCTCTTTACGCGCCCCACATACTCATTCGTTGCAAGCATCATGGTGGCTGGTGTGGCTGTGATTGTAACCACGCCCTCTGCCGCCTCGGACAAGACATCAATGGAACAACTGAGTGCGCTCCTAAAAGCAGCCTGCACTCAGCCTTATACCGATGCTGCACGCTTGCGCGATGTTTTCCCAGATACGCGCGTCATTGCGCACGACGTAAATATTCTGGGCACCCAACCCGGGCGTGCAACAACGACATTCCTAGCCCAGAACGGTGATCGCATTGATCTGACGATGTTATTCCCAGGCGGCAGACTGCGGCGAGCGTCCGTCGCCTTATCCAATCCTGATCCTCGGCTCAGTCTTAGCGGTGATGATACGTGTGGCGTTCGAGAAATCCGCGAGCGCACCTATTCTGAGGCAGGGAAACCCGTATCGATCAAAGTCCTGAGCGGTGACGGGAAAACCATCCTTGATGAAATTGCGCTGAACCCACCCGTACCATCGGGCAAGGACCCTGGTGGAATTTCGGTGGGCGTTATTGATAGCGGGATCAATTATACGGTTGCCCCATTCGATCAGCATATTGCCCGCGATCCAAACGGCACGCTTATCGGCAAAGACTATTGGGACGAAGATGATCGCCCCTTTGATGTCGATACGGGACGCTCGCCATTTTTTCCACTTCATCATGGTAGCTCCGTCGCGAGTGTCATCATCAACGAAGCCCCGATGGCGCGGATCATTCCCATCCGCTACCCCAGGCCTGATATGACCAAGATGGCAAATGCCGTCAATTGGTTGGCATCGACAGGCGTTACCGTGGTCAATCTGGCGATGGGATCAAATTCTGAACAGGAATGGGCGGCGTTCGCTGAGGCTGCGGCGCGTCACCCAAAAATACTATTTCTGGTGTCTGCTGGGAACAACGGTCGGAACATCGACTCAGAGCCTGTTTATCCAGCGTCTTTGCCACTCTCGAACACCATCGTCATCACATCATCTGAGCCCAACGGCAGGCTGGCACGCGGATCCAATTGGGGCCCAACCCATGTCGATATTATGGTGCCCGGTGAGCGCATCGATGTGATTGATCACCGTGGTGCCCCCGGCAAAGCGTCGGGTTCTAGCTTTGCTGTGCCACGCGTGACCGCATTGGCCGTGCGCATGCTAGCCAAAAACCCCGATTGGAATGGCCCCGAACTTCGCGATGCTATCTTGAAACGTGCGCGGGCATTAAATGGCCCACGGCAAACGAAATACGGATGGATCCCCGATCCCAGCGACGGACCGTTATAAATTTAGCCGGGCGGGCGCACTTGGGGTGCTGGTGGCGGATTGTCATAGAATCGTCTGGCCGCTGGGGCCATCTGCGGCAGAACCGCCATAATACGGTTCATCGCAAAATCAGCCAAGTCTTGTTCACCGCCCCAAATCCCGGCCTGCAACGCGAGACGAAGCAGTTGAACATCGTCGGGTAGAATTTCTAATCCATGCCGTAATATTGCTATTTCGTCAGCCCAACGCTGGGCCAGATGATATGTGATAGCCAGCGACACAACCGTGTTTGGTGCATTTGGGTCTTGGTCGTATGACGCTTCAAGCAACGCCAATGATCGGTCGATATCGCGCCGCTGCCCAAATGCCTGTCCTGCCAAGTCCATGAGTTGGCGGTTGTTGCTGGCGCGGCAGCTATCTGACATCGCGGTTGCGACCTGGGGCGACAATGGGCCGCGCTGGGAGCTGACATCGTTCAACGCATCAACACATGCGCGGTAAGCCCGACCAATCACCATCGAAGCATCTTTGAATGCAGGACCAGATACATCTTTGACGCGCTCAATTTCAGTCGCAGGTATCGCTTCGTTTCGCCCTTCGCCACCTGATGCGACAATACCCACCAAGTTCCCCAATGCATTAACGACCGCGCCACCAGAATTCCCGGGCAAAGCAGATGCGTCCATGTGCAATCTGGCGAGTGGGGTTTCCGCAACATCAACGATCATACGACCAGGTTTATAAACGCGGATCGCTTCGCGCCCCAGATCAAAACCGATCACATACAAAACGCCGTGGATCAGTGGCCGCGATACCAACAACGGCACGGCAGAAGCTAGGCTATCCGTTTTCAATAATACCAGATCACCCGCGTAATCGGTGGGAGTCACCGTCGCCATGGCACGTTCGCCATTTGGTAAAACAACCGTGACCGATTCTAAATCCGCGACCATATGCCGATTGGTCACCAGCATGCCGTTACCCACGGCAACGGCACTGCCGATGGGTTCGAACCCTGAAATCGCGACAACATTATCAGCAGCGGCGCATACAGGTTCTGGCGCATCACACGTCTGTGCAAGGCCATCGACAGATGATGACAAAAAAGCCGAGGCAACAAAGACAATCCAAAGCCATCGTGATTTCAGCATCATATGATTCCTTGGCCCCGTGCCCAAACAAGTACCATGAAAATACCGGCAGCACTGATCGTACCAATCCCAACATGCCGTCGAAAGATAAAGAACAACACAAATCCGATCCCCGTTGCACCCAGACGATCAATCATCTCGGTCTGTTCCAAGATACCGACGGGTAATATCAAAATGCGTGCGATCAGCCCTGCCAACGCTGCATATGCGACGCACGCCACCCATTGCAGAAAATCGCTTTCGGGATCGATCCGTGCCGCGATAGCTGTCCCTACGCCACGCCAAAGATAGGTCCCGGCGATGGCAAGAAATACCAACGTCCATGGCGCCCATTCGGAAACACTTTGGTTCAACATATCAGGCCCACCGCCGCATGATTCGGTCTGCGGAATAGCCAATTGTTCCAGCTATCACACCACACAACGGCAGGCTCCATTCTGGGCTCAACAAATATAATGGTGGTCCGGCAATCGCACCTGCGATCAATGCGATCATGCAGGCCCTTGCGCGCATGGCTGCGAATACAAATGCAAAATAGATTGGATTTATGAACACCATCGTGACGGTCACATAAAACGGCAACGTATCGGCAAGAATATATCCTGTGGTTGTCCCCGCGACCCCGCAGATCAGGCAAATAGTTGCAAAGCCGGCATAGTACGGGCCTCGTTGATCGGGCGTCAGTTCTGGCACTTTGCGTAACAGCCCCACCCACGTATTGACCGACATGAATTGAACCCAAAGGTATCTGAGTCGCCAACCCGATTCTGACCCCCGAAACATCGGGATCAGCGATAAACTCATCGGCAAAAACCGCATGTTCGCCATCGAAACGGCGATCAACATTGATAAAACCGGGGCGCCCAACAGCATGTATTCGATGAATGCGACTTGTCCCGGCAATCCCCAAATACCAACTGTGGATACAATCGCCAGCCCCAAACTTAGCCCCGCTGACTGCACCAACGCCCCGTAACCGATCATGCTCGCAGCGACCATAAAAGCGGGCAGGCTGAAGCCTTCGATCATGCCCCGTCGGAACATGGTCGAACTATCAATTTCGGGGGTTGGGTGCAGTGATTCAGAAATGGAAATGCCCTCGGCCAATCGTCCAAACATGCTGACCCAATAGACCCAACTCTGCAAATCTGAATATTAATACTGCATAATATTAATAAACGAGACATATTTGTCGAATTTGTTGGAATATCCGGAATTCTAGCTAATGTTTTAAGTCGCGAAACCAATTTAACGAGGACACCATGCCCGACGGCGGTCAATTCAGCCACATCACCCCACCCGATACCGGAAGCGCGCTCGGCAAGGGGGTAACGGTTCTTTCAGCAATTTTAAATGCGACACACCCGCCCAGTCTTCACGATCTGGCCGAAGCGACAGACTTGCCACGACCGACCGTTTTTCGGGTGGTTCGGCAGCTCGAAGAAACGCTGCTGATCACGCGGTCGCCCGATGGTGAGAAGTACCTGGTCGGGCCAAATTTGATGGCCTTGGCAGCAGACACCATGGCATCATTCACCCATGCGGCGCCGCTTCGTTCTATTCTGAATACTTTGGTCAACGAGATCGGCGAGACATGTAATGTCGGCGTCTTGGACCGAGACGGTGTGGTCTATGTGGATCGTGTGGAATGTGCGTGGCCTCTCAGATTGCAAATCGGGATTGGATCGCGCGCGCCACTACATGCCACGGCTATCGGCAAATTACTGTTGGCACATTTACCATCGCGCACCCGCAAGCGGATCATGTCCAATGGCCCGCTTAAAAAATACACAGAAAATACGCTGACCAGCCCAAAATCTTTGGAGATTCAGTTCAAGCAAATTCGCCGATTAGGCTACGCCTGTAATGATCAAGAAAACACAGCCGGGCTGATTGGGATGGCCGTGCCGATCTACGACACCAAGGGGCGTGTCGTAGCCGGACTATCGGTGCATGCACCTGCGGTGCGTGTATCGGTGCAGGTCGCAATTCAAAAACTCGACCGTTTTCGCGATGCTGCGCGGCGAATGGAACTAGTGATGCGTGAATGCCATACCCCGCCGGCAAGCATGAGCGACGAGGACTAGGCACTATGCCCCTGACATCAGATCAACGCGCAAAGGTTACTTTGGTGACCGGCGTCATCGGTGCAGACACGCATATCGTTGGCAATCGCATCTTGTCGATGGCGCTCGAAAAAGAAGGCTTCAATGTCATCACGCTGGGTGCGCTGACACCGTCAGAAGATTTTATCAAAGCAGCGATTGAAACGGCGGCTGATGCGATCTTGGTTTCGTCACTTTATGGACAGGGCGAGTTGGATTGCCGAGGTTTTCGCGACATGTGCGTCGAAGCTGGTTTAGAAGACATCGTGCTTTATGTCGGCGGCAACTTGGTTGTCGGAAAACAGTCCTGGGATGAGGTTGAACAACGCTTTGTCGATATGGGCTTCAATCGCGCTTTTCCACCGGGCACACGCACACCTGATGTCGTTACATTACTAGACCAAGATTTCGCCACCAAAGCATCCGGCGCTGCCGCGTGACATCGTTGACGGCGCTTTTGATCGATTTCGGCAGCACGTACACAAAGCTGCGCGCGATTGATCTGATCGGCGGCCAAATCATCGCGGCGGGCCAAGGTCCATCGACCGTCACCACAGATATAAATATTGGCATGGATGCCGCCCTTGCAGATTTAGAAAAGCGCATGGGCGGCCTGCCCGATTTTGATCATCGCCTGGCGTCATCAAGTGCTGCTGGTGGTCTCGCCATGATCACTGTTGGCTTGGTCAAGGAGCTGACTGCCGAGGCCGCGCGCCAGGCCGCATTGGGTGCCGGGGCCAAGTTGATCGGCGCACATGCTTACAAACTAACTGTCAAAGATGCAGAGGCCATCACCGCAAGACAGCCTGATATCCTGCTGCTCGCGGGCGGCACCGATGGTGGCAACGAAGAAACAATTCTGTGGAACGCACAGAAACTGGCTGAAGCACAATTGGCATGTCCCGTCATTGTGGCGGGCAATCGTGTTGTCGCTGACGACACGGCAGACATCCTCAGCAATGCAGGTATCGATGTTAGAATATCAGATAACGTGATGCCCGAATTCAACGTCTTGAATGTTGAGCCCGCGCGGGCTGCCATCCGGAACGTGTTTATCGAACGGATTGTCCACGCCAAAGGCATCGATAAAGCCGCCAAACGATTTGATGCCGTTCTTATGCCCACACCAGCCGCCGTGATGGATGGAGCAAAGCTATTGGCAGAGGGATCAGACACCACACCGGGATTAGGCAACTTGATCATTGTCGATGTCGGCGGTGCCACCACAGACGTTCATTCTATTGGCGAAGGTAACCCCACATCCGAAGGGGTCGTGCATTACGGTTTGCCAGAGCCCTACGCCAAACGCACCGTCGAGGGTGATTTGGGCATGCGCCACAATGCCCGTGCCATTGTTGAAGCTGTCGGCATAGACGCATTCTCAGCCGAAGTTGATCTCACACCCGATGCCGTAGAAGAGCTACTGCAAAAGATCGAGGGCGATGTTGAGCGTATCCCCGATAATCAAGAAGAAACCACGTTTGATACGGCACTCGCCAGCAACGCAGTTGCCCGCGCCATGGCACGCCACGCCGGGCGGATAGAGATCAAGCAATCCGTCACGGGCCCCGTCGCAGTTCAATACGGAAAAGATCTGACGGCGACCAACACCGTGATCGGCACCGGTGGTGTATTGGTCCATGGCAGCATGCCTGAAACAATTTTATCCGCAGCGCTTTATGACAGCAGCGCATCAGAAAGCCTGCGCCCAAAAAACCCCGACCTGATGATCGATAGCGGTTATGCACTTTATGCCGTCGGACTGTTGGCCGCTGTCGATAAAGACGCCGCACTTCGTCTGGCGCAGAATTCGCTGACAACCCTTCCCGCCATGACAAAGGAGACGACGCATGATCGCCCTCCCGCAGCTTGAGATCGACGATCTTCCCTTCACCGCAAAACGTATTCCAGATGATGCGTTCGCCGTCATGCGGGAAAAGAACTTGGCACGCTGGCCGACGGGTGCCGAGATCGATATCGAAGAAGCGGCGGCGTATCACCACGCACTCCCCCAACATAAGCAACTGGGATGGGTCATGCGCCAAGCCGATGCCGAAGGGCGCTGCCTGACCCAACCTCGTGGTGGCTTTGGCACGTTGGAACTTCAAAAGGAATTAATGACCTGCCTGGACCAACAGGGCATGGCAGACATCGTCCCCACGACCACCGATAGCTATACCCGGAACGAACAATGGGAAAATGCGGCGCGCGGGATTGAGGAATCTAAAAAAGCCGGACGATCGATGTTGAACGGCTATCCGATGGTCAACTATGGCCCCAGGGCCACCCGGGAATTGATTGAATGCATCAACAAGCCCGCCATCGTACTGTCTGGAACTGCGATGCCAAAATTAACAGCTGAGGTTGGTTTCGCTGCAGGCTTTTCCGGGTACTTGGGATCTGGGTTTGCATATACCACGTCTTATACCAAAGAAGTTTCCATCGCGCAGGGCATCCGAAATTATCAATACCTTGATCGATTGGCTGCGACGTATGCGGACATGGGCGTTGATTTACATCGTCGCCAACCTGGATTTTTGACCGGGACCAATATCCCACCGTGCATTGCCATCCTGACGGGCATCGTCGATGCGTTGCTGGCAGCAGGACAAGGTGTCAAAAACTATGGCCTAGAATTGGGCCAAACCATGCATCTGGTCCAGGATGCGGCGGCGATCAAGATGGCCCGCGTGCTGACACAAGAATACCTGACGCAGCTTGGATATACCGATATCTTTACGCCCGTCACATCCCTGCATTGGATGGGCGCTTGGCCTTATGACTCGGCAGAATGTGAGGCCTTGGTTGCGTATGGCGGAACACTGGCAGCCATCGGGGGCGCGGTCAGCGTCACCACCAAATCATCCCACGAGGCATTTGGCATCCCAACTCCCGAAGCCAATGCGGCTGGTCTTAGGAACACACGGATGGCGATCTACATGGCGCGCCAAATTCGTTTGGATGAAATGCCCGAATACAAACGTGAATGCGACCTGATCGGCAAAGAAGTCCGTCCGATCATGGATAAGATTCTGGAAATGGGTGACGGCGATGTGGCTATTGGTGTGGTCCGGGCATGCGAAGCGGGTGTGATGGATATTCCGTGGTCACCGAACAATTATATGAAAAGCCGGGTGATGCCCGCGCGCGATATCGACGGATATCTTCGGATGTTCGATTGCGGCGAGATGCCGATGGATACCGAGGTGATGGCTTATCATCACGAACGGCTTCGCGAACGCGCCGACAAGGACGGTCTTCCGTTTGATCATGAGTTGGCAGTAACAAGCGTCTATGAATTTTCGGAAGGGCTGGAAAAGCTTATGCCGTTTCCATGGGCGCCTTCAGAATAGCGCGCGGCGCAACATGTTTAGCCCCATAACGAATAGCGCAATCAATAATATTTTGCGGAACAAAGCTTCGTTCACATATTTGCGCAGGCTTTCCCCTATGATTGTCCCAATCATCACGGGCACACATGCGGCAACAGACAGCCAAACGTTGCCCGGGTTTAAAATGCCGTTCTTCCAATAAAAGATGGTCAACGGCACTGCACCAATCAAATAAACAGCCCCAATGGTTCGCGTCCACATATCTTTGGGCAGATGCAGCGTAAAAAGATACATCATTAACGGCGGTCCCCAGACGGTGGAAATGCCGCCCATCAATCCACCAATGATCCCCGCCACAGGGGCCAAGACCTTCTCTAAAATCGGACTCAGCGGAGTCTTCATCGGCGTCACGAGTTGAGAGACGGTAAAAATGAGAACCGAGATTCCGATCAACAAAAACATCGTTGATGAATCAACTGAGGCGACAATCAATGATCCGATGTACATGCATATGACAAAGGGAATGATCATCAACCAAAATCGTTTGATGGGCTCAAGAATGCTGCCACCACGGCAGACCTGCCATAAGTTTGTCACCAGGATCGGTATAGTGATGATGGCGACCGCCGCCTGCGGAGGGACAAAGTTGACTGCGATGACCAAAAAAATAATCGGCAATCCAATCGCGGTCAGTCCCTTGGCCAACCCACCTGCCAACACGGCCAATGCAACGCCCGAAAGGGCAAACCACTCATAACCGAACATTTAAGTATCCAAAAAAATTTGATGATCGACAGAAAACGCTTTGAGATCTTTTAGCGTTGGCATTTCTGACGGCATGACTATGGCCCCATCGGTAACGGAGAGCGGTTCTTCGAACAACTGCGATTTGGGTTTCAAAAATCCATTCATCTCGCCTGCATTATCGATTAAGGCGTCGGCGACACAAGCTTCCATCCAACATCCAGGTTCAGCGGCGACCCCGTTACCTAGTACGGGCGTCATGCCCAATTCACGAATACGCCGCAGTTGTCGCATCAAATTATCAATGCTACCCGCCTTCATCAGTTTTAGTTTCACGTGCGTCACGCCACCCAATTCGGCGGCACGTTCAATTTCGACATCCCCATAAATGCTCTCGTCCAGCATGAGCGGCACATTATCAATTTTCGCCAGGGCAGCGGCGGCATCCCAATCATTCATGTGACAGGGTTGTTCCAAAAGCTCGACACGGTCCGGCGACACACGCGATGCAAACGCCACACCATCGGCCTTTGAATAGCCCTGGTTGCCATCGATACGGATTGATACCCCATCTGGCAGGCACGATTGAATAAAGGCGACGCGCGCCAAATCATCTTCGAGCTCCCAACCGATCTTGACCTTTATCGTCGTATAGCCAGCAGCGGCATGGGTCGTAATCTCGTCGGCGATCCCCGCTTCGTCCATCGCGCTTAAAATCGCAAGTAACGACACCTGCGAGGAAGACTTAGGTTGCAGGACAGTGTGCTCCTCAAGCATTTCAATTGCGGTCACCACAGCTGTTACAGAAAAGGGAGCTTCACTATGGCGCAACAACGCCTGCGATTTCGCGTCCGCAGGATCATGTCCTGCGATGGCGGATGAAATCACGGATATAATCTTCAACGCACCTTCGATGGTTTCGGGTGTATAGCCTGTCAGGATGGTCGCTTCGCCAAACCCTGAACGTCCATCGGTATCGAAAACTTGAACAATAATGGTATCGAGTGCTGTCACCGGCCCAAAAGCCAACTTGTAAGGTACCATGAGCGGCAATCGTAGTTTGTTGACTTCGATCTTTGTTATTCTTGTGCCCAACGCCGCCCCCTTGGTATCGTATGATCATTGCGTGCTTATCCCCCGCACCACTATGAAATTACCCGTCCACGGAGGCCCCGTCATGTCCAGAGGCATCGATCATCTCGTTTTGTGCGTTCAAGATTTGAAAAAAGCTGCAGATGTATACCAACGCATGGGGTTCACCATGACGCCCCAAGCCCAACACCCATTCGGCACAGGCAATATTTTAGCGCAGCTCGATGGGTGTTTCTTAGAGGTACTGTCTGTCACGGAGCCTGAAAACATCCCCAAACATGATGGCGAGCATTTCAGCTTTGGGGCTTTCAATCGCGACTACCTAAAGTCACGAGAGGGGATTTCGATGCTTGTGTTGGATAGCACCGATGAGACCCAGGACCGGGCTGAGTACCAATCCAAGGGCTTACATGTTTTTGAGCCGTTTGAATTCAAGCGCCTCGCGAAGCAACCCGATGGCCGTTCCGAGACCGTGGGCTTTTCGCTCACATTTGTCGATGATCCCGCCTTGCCAGACATGGCATTCTTTACCTGCAAACAATGGCGGCCTGATCTTTTTTGGAAACCCGATTATCAGCGCCATGCCAACGGCGGATTGAGTATTGCCGAAACCTATGTGGTGACGAATACGCCCGAAGATGCGGGCAAATTCCTGAGTGCATATGCAGATGCTAGCCCACAAACCGAAGCCGATGGGACCATCCGGGTTACGACATCGCGGGGCGACCTGGTCGCGATGCCGCCCGCCGCGTTTGCCAAGATGTTCCCTGGTGCCATTGCAGATGATGAAAATCGCACCGCCTATTTTGCAGGATTCAAGCTACAGGTATCAGACCTTGATGCCACTCGGGCATGTTGGGCTGGAAATAACATCAACTTCGTAGACAACAGTGATGGCATTTGGATTAAACCAGAATACGGATTTGGGTGTGTGATTGCAGCAGTCACCTGAAATGCACAGTATGGAAAACACACATTTCCTTTAATTAAATTCATGATTATATAAAATATATCAATTTATATTCATGACTAATTCTGGTGTCATCCTGCAAACCCGCCTATAACAGGGCATGAGCAATTCAATCAAAGTATCGGTTTGGCGTGGCCGCGAAACCGGAGAGTTCCAATCCTTCGATGTCCCTCGGCAACCGTCTCAGACGGTCCTCGACATCGTGACATTCATTCAACGCAATATCGATCCGACATTAAGCTACCGCTTTGCGTGTCGCGTGGGTATGTGTGGTTCTTGTGCGATGACGGTAAACGGTAAACCACGTTGGACGTGCCGCACGCACGTCGACAAGGTAGTGGAAGATGGCGAGATCAAAATTTCACCACTCCGAAATTTAAAAGTCGTCAAAGACCTAACCTGTGACATGACCGAGTTCTTCGACAAGATGAACAAGGCCGAAGGTAAATTCCACCCAACCAAAACCCGGAACGATGATTTTGACGTCGTGCTCCCTGATGATCCAACACGCCAGTTGGCTGCCCAAGGCATCGAATGCATCGGGTGTGCGGTCTGTTATTCCGCATGTGATGTCGTTGAATGGAATAAAGATTATTTGGGCCCTGCCGCGCTCAACCGCGCATGGACATTGGTCAATGATGTCCGCGATGGCGGCAACAAAGAGCGCTTAACAGCTATATCGGGCGATTCAGGCTGTCACGCATGTCACTCACAACAAGGATGTGTGAAACACTGCCCGAAAAACCTAAGTCCCACCCGGTCCATTATTGGATTGAAACGCGCCACGATGAAGGCTGCGTTAAAGGGCGAGATTTAGTGTCTAACGCCCGGGTCGAAACCAAGCTTTGGGTTTGGCAGCGTCTGAGCGCCGCCGTGCTTGCAGTCTGCGTGATTATCCATTTGGTTGTTATCGTTTATGCCGTCCAAGATGGACTGAGCGCCGCCGAGATTATCTCTCGCGTATCAGGAAACTTCTTATGGCTCGCGTTTTACAGCGTGTTCGTCATTGCCATCGCGGTGCACGCCCCTATTGGCATTCGGACCATCTTAAAGGAAATGACCTCGGTCGGACCGGGTGCCACACACATGATTATGGCAACGTTTAGCCTCATCATTCTGGCCATGGGCTTTCGTGCAGTTATTGGCCTGTTTAATGCGAGTATCATCGGATGAAGATCGCAGGTCACAGAAATCACGCGCATTACTGGGCGTTCATACTGCATCGCGCATCAGGATTGCTGCTCGCGATCTTTTTGCCCGCACACTTTTATGTACTCGGCCTCGCCATCGAAGGCGAAGCCGCCATGGACGGCTTTATCCGTTGGACGGACGCCCCCTTGGTCAAAGGGGCCGAGGTTATTCTTGTCATCTTGCTAGCTGCCCACCTGACGGGTGGTTTACGACTCATGGCTTTAGAATTCATCAGCACGAGCGAAAGCTCCAAAACGGCCGTCGCTGTCGGTGCGGGCATTTCGCTCGCCGTTGGTCTCGCGTTCTTGTTCAATGTGGTTTGAAGTCTCCATCATTCTGACCGGCGCATTCGCTGCAGCGTTTGTCACAGGTGCTGCTGGTTTTGGTGACGCCCTGATCGCCTCTGCGATTTGGTTACAGTTTTTCCTGCCCGCCGAGACCGTGCCGTTGGTGGTGTCATGCTTTCTTGTTATGCACATCGCCCTGATCATTTTGATGCGCCGTGAATTAGACTTTCAATTCTTCTGGCCGTTTCTGATTGGTGGTGCCGTCGGCGTCCCCATTGGGGCCAGTCTGCTTATGATGGTCGAACCCGCCACCTTTAAGATGGTCGCAGGCGCTGGCTTGATCATTTATGGCATTGTCATGCTGGCGCTACGCAATCTACCGCACATTACGGCTGGCGGACGTTTACTTGATGGATTCATAGGCTGGATTGGCGGCATCCTTGGCGGATTCGCAGGCTTATCGGGATTCGTGCCCGGCGTTTGGTGTACACAGCGTGGATGGGCCAGAAGTCAAGCGCGCGGCGTGACGCAGCCCTTTATTTTATCCATGCATGGCATGGCACTTGGGTGGTTGGCGTACGGCGGCATGGTGACATCAACAACAGCCGAACGATTTGTTATCGCAATGCCAGCTNNTCGCCGTCGGCGCATGGCTCGGCCTAAAACTTTACCGTAGATTCGACGAAAAAAAATTCCGGCAATGTGTTCTCACCATTTTGATTGTGGCGGGCGCACTTTTGCTGGCGAACCCAGGAGGGGCATGACATGGCATCTAACATGCAAATCGAACAGTATCGGACGGATGTTCTCGTATTGGGCTCCGGGGGGGCTGGCCTTTTTGGCGCGTTACACGCCAAGGCCGCAAATCCCGAACTCGACGTGACCGTCGCCGTCAAAGGGTTGCTTGGTAAATGCGGCTGCACGCGCATGGTTCAGGGCGGCTACAACGTCGCATTGGCACCGGGTGATAGCACCGAACGTCATTTCATGGATACCGTCGATGGTGGGAAATGGATCAATCGCCAGGACTTGGCATGGAAGCTGGTGACCGAAGCACAGGTCCGCATCCGCGAATTGGAANNAAACGAGCTCGGCTGCTTTTTTGATCGCAACCCGGACGGCAGCGTCCACCAAAAGGCGTTCGCTGGGCAAACATTTGATCGAACCGTTCACAAGGGCGATCTGACCGGGATCGAAATCATCAACCGACTGTCTGAACAAGTTTGGGCGCGTGATATCAAACGCCTCGAAGATCATCGCGCAGTGTCATTGGTGCCTGCCGCTGATGGATCTGGGATCGCTGGCGTCCTGATGATCGATATGCGCGAGGGGTGTTTCCGAATGGTCAACGCAGGGTCTGTCCTGCTCGCGACCGGTGGTGGCCCGACCATGTACAAATTCCATACCCCGTCAGGTGATAAAAGCTGCGACGGAATGGCGATGGCGATGCGCGCGGGTCTTCGACTGCGTGATATGGAAATGGTCCAGTTCCATCCGACGGGACTGATCGCGGGCGAAGATACACGGATCACCGGAACCATCATCGAAGAAGGCCTGCGTGGTGCAGGCGGATACTTGCTCGACGGGAACGAAGAAAGATTCATGCACAAGTATGACGAACGAAACGAGCGCGCCACGCGTGACATCGTCAGCCGCGCCATGCTTACAGAAATGCGCACGGGCGCCACTGCCAAGAATGGCGGTCTGTATATCACCATGAAACATCTGGAATCTGACCATGTCCGCAAGACCTTCAAAGGTATGGTTGAGCGTTGCGCCGATTGTGGATTTGATCTCGTTAACGGCTTGGTTGAGGTCGTTCCAACAGCACATTACATGATGGGTGGGATTGAATTCGATGTGGATTCCACAACAGCCATGCCCGGCTTGTATGCAGCGGGTGAAGATACCGGCGGCGTGCACGGTGCCAACAGATTGGGTGGCAACGGTGTTGCCAATTCGACTGTATTTGGCGGCATCGCAGGCGACACCATCGGTGCCAATGCAAAACCCGGCGCTACAATACCTGATCCCGATCAATCGGTCATCGACGAAGCCATCGCGCTCTGCCGCCAACCACTGGATCGCCCCGCCGGGCGGATCGACGATGTTCGCACATCGCTTTGGGAACATATGTGGGAAGACGCGGGCATCATTCGTGACGCTGATAGTCTGGAGCGCGCGAAAAACAAATTGAGCGAGTTGGACACACAGCTTGATACCGTTGGTGTCGCAGAATCCAACCTCGCCTATAATCTGACATGGCATGATTGGCTGAACTTAAAGAACCTGATCTTGGTGTCGAAAGCCGTGGTCGCAGCCGCGACCGCACGCGAAGACAGCCGTGGTGCCCATTACAGGACCGATTACCCCGAAGTCCGGGATATCGAAAATTCAACTTACACCGTCGTTCAAATGAAGGACGGAGAAGTAACGCTGGGCACAGAACCTGTGGAGTTTTCTATCGTCAAACCGGGCGAAACCTTGCTGGATGAAGATGCGGCTTAAAAATAAACGACCTTTAACCGCCCTAAAATAACCTTATTTCCGCCCCGACCGCTGCCACATTGTTTGTCGATCTTGAATTTTTCAGGATCGTGATCGCGTTTGTTTGGCGCAATCAAAATTACCGATCCCAATTAGAACCCAGAGATCGGAGGCCGCTATGCACACAATCAGAGTTTCCGGAGACATTAATTTCCGCCGAGCCACAGCCACACGGCAGTTGCTACTCCAACATCTAGCTGACGACGATGGCTTGGTCGTTGACATGTCAGATGTCCACCGCGTCGATAGCGCTGGGCTTGCAGGTCTTGTCGAAGTTGTGCAGGCAGCGCGGGTTTCTGGCCGAAGTTTCCAATTGCGCTACGTTCGCGATGGTGTGCGCCGCATGATCGAATTCGCTCGCCTTGATCGCTTGTTCTCATACGCCGAAGCTGGCGGCCCTATCCCTTGCGAAGGGTGTTAGATATTCACGAGATTACCTCTCCACCACCAAAATAAACTAACCGGATCTTTGCCCCCAAAGGTCCGGTCTTTTTTTGAGAGTCAGAGCAGGTCGTCGATATAAAAACCCTGGAACATATTGATGCCAAGATCATGCCCAACATCGACCGCGGTTTCATCGTCGACACGCGCGAGAATAATTTGTGTCCCGCTTTCCTGCATCGCCGTGAGGTTATCTTCGTATTCGGGAAGGAGTTGTTCCGCCCCCTGTCGCCAGAAGATCTTGGCATAATCAGCCCGTAGCCGTTCCATATTCACGATACCAACGGTTTCCGGGAATACAGCATCGATAGCCACGGTACCGCCCTTTGATTTGATAAGGTTGGTCGCAACCTCGTATTCGTCAAACTGCTGAAGGACATTGGCTTGGCGAAATTCAAACGCGATATTTTCGAATGCCCGATCACCTGTGTTCTTTAGGAACTCTTCAAATGTTCGCGTGAAAACTGATTCCACATTCAAATTGATAGAGCATTGAGATTGAGAAGGATTGGCTGCCTGATATGAATTAAGCATTAGCCGATCTAAGGTGATCGTCAGTTGATTGAATAAATTTCCGCTGCCACGCAATTCAACGTCAGCAAACACATGTGATTTCAGCGCGTCCATCGCGACGAAATATTCCTGCATGACTTCGATAGGTGGTGCACCCGGCAAAATCTCGGTGATCGTTTGGGCACGGATAAAGACCTTCGCAAAGGCCGCAGCACCTATGCCTTCTGTCACTTCGATCACACGTTCGATGTCTGGTTCCGCCAAACGACGTAATCGACGGCGCTTTGAAGGCTGGGTTTTGGTTTTGGTTTCTTGCTCAACAAACCGTTCCAAGAAACGCAGCGCATTTTGTTTTTTGAATCTGAGATCAATCGGTCGGAGCAAACGTGATTGATCGATCATCCCGAATTGATCAGGGAAATATTGTTGTATCAATCGCAACAGTTCAACCTTGGCATCCGTCAGCATGGAAACCTGATTAAACTCTGTCATGCGAACAAGGGCCGCGTAATCTGTCTGGGATAGCGTGAATACATTCGCGTTGTGCCGATATTTGAAGCCCTGGATCATTTCGGACAGATCATCCCAGAAACCTTTATCAGCGTCGTCAGTCGCAACCCCACCCAAAGAGATCAGCAGCAGCGTATTTTGCTCAAACGGCAGCGCGCTGTCTCCTTTAGCAGCGCGAGTAAATCCTTGGCCGTTTGTCCCCGATCAATCGGGATTCCCTGATTCACAAGATCTCCCCCCATTCCTCATTCACTGGACGACATCAATAGACTAAGTGCTAGTCCAAATACATGATATCAGATTGACCACATAACTGTGAGGATTCGGTTAAGCTTTAATACGCTCGCTCTTCGGATCATACATTGGGCGAAGGGATGCTTTGGCAGGAATTTTCTCGCCTGCGACCAATAACTCGTACGAACCTTCGTTTACAAAGGCCGCATCGACACCGCCCTCGTTCTTTACATAGCCAAGACCAACAGCACCACCAAGTGTGTGTCCGTACATACCCGACGTCAGATATCCAACGATCTCGCCGTTCCGAATGATCGGTTCGTTGTGATAGAGCATTTTTTCTGGATCACTCAGCAGAAACTGAACCATGCGCTTTTTGACGCCCATTTCTTTTTGTTTGAGGATCGCATCGCGTCCAATAAACGACGGCTTATCTGTTTTGACAGCAAATCCAAGCCCGGCTTCTATCGCCGTTTCTTCATCCGAGATATCATGTCCCCAGTGACGATACCCTTTCTCTATCCGAAGAGAATTCATCGCGTGCATACCAATCGGTTTAATGCCGTGATCTGCACCAGCTTCCATCACCGTTTCGAACACATGCGCTGCGAACTCTGTTGGCACGTACAATTCCCAACCCAGTTCACCGACGTACGTAATGCGTGACGCACGCACAAGGCCGTACCCAAGTTCGATCTCTTGCGAGGTCGCAAAGGGAAACACGTCGTTAGATAAGTCGTCTGGCGTCAATGACTGCAACAACGTGCGGCTGCTTGGCCCCATCACGCCAAATAAAGCATAGGCCGACGTCACATCCGTGGTAACGCAGTGCGCACCATCAGGGATATGTGAATTCAGCCAATGCATATCGCGGGTTTGAGAACCAGAAGCCGTGACCACCATAAAGTCGTTATCGCGCAGGCGCGTCACCGTAAGATCAGCCTCGATCCCACCGTGGTCATTGAGCCATTGCGTATAAACCATCTTGCCGTTGGCAACAGACACATCATTGGCGCAAATGTTATTTAAGACATATTCAGCATCGCGGCCTTGGACCCGGTATTTTGAGAACGACGTTTGATCGATCAGGCCTACTTTTTCACGAACCGTGCGATGCTCATCAGCGGAATAGTCAAACCAGTTCTGACGCTCAAATGAATACTCATATTCTGGCTTCACCCCTTCTGGGGCAAACCAGTTGGCGCGTTCCCAACCAGCCGTTTCACCAAAGCACGCGTTTCGTGCCTTCAGGTGTTCATGGATAGGTGTACGACGCGTGCCGCGGCTGGTCTTAAACTGATAGAACGGCCAATGAGTGGCGTACAGCAGACCAAGGGTTTCAGTCACCCGATCGTGCAAATATTTCCGGTTTCGCATGAATGGCATGCTGCGGCGAATATCAACGGAGTTGAAATCTGCACCCGGGTATCCATCCAAAATCCAATTGGTCATCACTTTACCAACACCACCCGCAGACTGAATCCCGATAGAGTTCATTCCAGCAGAAACATACAACCCATCGAGTTCGGGAACTTTACCTAGATGGTACCGATCATCAGGGGTGAAGCTCTCGGGGCCACAGAAGAACGTCTGGATACCTGCATTTTCCAATGCCGGCATCCGATACATCGCTGCTTCAAGCACTGGCATGAAGTGATCAAAATCATCCGGTAATTGATCGAAGCAGAAATCTTCGTTGATGCCGTTCATTCCCCATGGCTTAGCGACGGGCTCAAACGCGCCCAGCAAAATTTTTCCCGCATCTTCTTTGTAATAGGCCCATGAATCATAATCGCGATACACCGGAAGGTCCGGGGTCACCCCTTCGAATGGCTCAGTCAGGATATAGAAATGCTCACACGCATGCAGCGGCACCGTGACACCGACACTGGCTGCCAGTTCACGCGTCCACATCCCGGCACACATCACGACCGCATCGGCCATGACGGTGCCTGCATCCGTTTCGACACCGACAACCCGGTCATCTTCGATGATCATTTTTGTGACTTTAGTATTCTCGAAAATCTGAGTGCCACCATTGCGCGCACCCTTGGCAAGAGCCTGTGTAATGCCCACGGGATCAGCCTGCCCATCACTTGGGATGAATATCCCACCAATGACATCATCAACCTGTATCAGCGGGTATTTTTCTTTGCATTCTTCTGGGTTAAGGACGTTAACTTCCAAATCAAAAACCTTGGCCATATCGGCACGCCGCTTCATGTCTTCCATGCGGCCTTTGGTTGTCGCTGTCGAAAGTGACCCGTTCACCTTATAGCCTGTCGCCTGACCGGTTTCCTCTTCAAGGCCGAGGTATAGCTCTGCCGTGTACTTCGCCAGTTGGGTCATATTGACGCTGTCTCGAAGCTGGCCGATCAATCCAGCAGCATGCCAGGTCGTTCCAGATGTCAGTTGTTTACGCTCAAGCACGACAACATCAGAAACACCGCGCTTGGTCAGGTGATAGGCAATACTACAGCCAATAACCCCCCCGCCGACAATCGCGACCCGTGCGTTTTTTGGTAATTCTTTTGCCATCTCATTTGCTCCCCGTTGACGTGCATCACCCGCTAATAAATGGGTGGCGCAATAATCCATAAAACGACGGTTTTTTCCTCCGTCGGGTTCCATGCCTTGTGCGGAATGTTTCTTGGAAACATAAACGCATCCCCGGCTTCTATCGTGTAGTCCTTGCCGTAAATATGAAGGGCCAATTGCCCGGATACGACAAAGCCAGCCTCTTCTCCATTTTTTACCGCGTGCACATCGCCGGTATCGCCACCGGGCTCAAACGTACCCAGGACGACCTCGAACGCGCCCGTCAGTGTTGGCGACAACAGTTCCTCTAACACTCCCGTGCCACTAAACTCTAAGCGACGGCGATTGCCGCGACGCACAATCAATCCACGTTCATCCTCAGGGGCTACGGCGTCACCTCGGAAAAACCAGTTGATGCTTACGCCCAGCGCTTCGGCGATATCCTTTAGATTAGGAATGGTGACGGCAGAGATATCTCGCTCAACCTGACTCAGATACCCAACGGATCGATCAATCCGTGAGGCCAAGTCTTCGAGTGTCACACCACGCGCCTTACGAAGGTCGCGGATTTGTGCCCCAATTGAAATATCGTCGACTGCTACATCCATCATGACATAGAAGAGTGAAATTAAATTTCAGTCAAATGAAATTTTTTTCATTACTACACAATTTTCACGTACATCCAAATGATTAAAACCTGCGTATGATCAGTATGATGTATTCAAAAATTAAATCCGCAAAACTCATTCGCTTTGGCAGCCTGATATTAGTCTGTGTGTTGGTGACTGCGGGCTGTTCCCCGCTTAAAATCGTGAATGCCATTGTCCCCGAGGGTAATGTCATCGCAGACGCTGACCACGCGTATGGGTCGCACCCCCGTCAGAAGCTAGATATCTATCAACCAGCAAATGCAGAAACCATACTGCCCACAATCGTCTTCTTTTACGGTGGCAGTTGGAAACGCGGCAATCGTCTGGATTACGCCTTTGTGGGTCAAGCGCTCGCCAATCAGGGGTTCGTTGTCGCCGTCGCCGACTATCGCACCTATCCCGACGTTAAATTTCCAACATTCGTCGATGACGCAGCAGACGCCGTGGCATGGATATCCAAAAATGCGGCCAGGTTTGGCGGACAATCCGATGATATACATTTGATCGGTCATTCGGCAGGTGCGCACATCGCAGCATTTCTAGCCCTCGATGGATCATATCTAAAGAATGCTGGCACAGATCGCAGCATCCTTGGGCGATGGGTAGGGTTGGCTGGCCCGTATGCGTTTTATCCCAGCCAAGTCCGATCTGTCCGAGATATATTCGCAGACACGCCAGAGGACCAAGCACGTCCTATCACCTTTGCTGACGCGGGCACACCACCAGCGCTTTTGCTGCATGGTGCCGATGATACAACTGTCTTACCAAAGAACAGCACACAACTGGCAAAGGCGCTTCGCGATGTGGGTGTGAAGGCACATGCGTTCATGTACGACGGAGTCGGCCATGCACCGATGGTGCTGTCACTATCCCCGCCATTCACGGGGATCGCGCCAACGCTCAACTACGCAACGGCATTCTTTAAAACAGGTAAAGTCCCCGTCAAAACAATCGAAGCCAGCCGCTAATAATTAAACGTCGGATCCCGCCGAGAAGTTGAAGACCGCACCTTCTTTAAATCCAGACGGCCAACGTGTCGTCACGGTTTTAAGCTTGGTATAGAACCGCACACCTTCCATGCCGTGGATCGAATGATCTCCGAACAAAGATGCCTTCCAGCCGCCAAATGAATGATATGCAACGGGGACAGGGATCGGCACGTTCACGCCCACCATCCCGATGTTCACATCACGGATAAAGTCGCGCGCAGTATCGCCATCGCGGGTAAACACAGATGCACCATTGCCGTATTCGTGACCGATCACCAGTGCCTTAGCCTCTTCATACGTCTTGGCACGAATCACCGAGAGCACGGGGCCAAAGATTTCGTCTTTGTAGACCGACATATCGGATGTCACTTTGTCGATGAGCGTTCCGCCGACAAAAAAGCCGTTCTCGTAGCCTTGAAGTGAAACACCGCGGCCATCAACCACGACTTCTGCTCCGGCGGCTTCGCCTTCTGAAATATAGCGCTCTACACGGTCTTTGGATTCCTGTGTGATCACAGGGCCCATTTCGGCAGCACTATCGGTATAAGGGCCAATTTTAAGGCCGCGCACGCGCGGTGCCATTTTCTCAACAAAGCTGTTTGATGCTTCTTCGCCCACCGTCACGGCTACTGATATCGCCATGCAGCGTTCCCCAGCCGAACCATATGCGGCACCGACTGCAGCATCCACGGCTTGGTCCATATCGGCATCCGGCATGATGACCATGTGGTTCTTGGCACCACACAACGCCTGAACACGTTTGCCATTGGCGCAGCCCGTTTCATAGATGTAACGCCCAATCGCGGTCGAGCCGACAAAGCTAATGGCGCCAACGCGCGGATCAGTCAGGATCGTATCAACGGCCTCTTTGCCACCGTTGACGACGTTCAGAACGCCTGCTGGCAAACCTGCCTCCATTAATAACTCCGCCAACAACATCGGCGCAGATGGATCACGTTCGGATGGTTTCAAAATGAACGTGTTACCGCACGCGAGGGCGACCGGGAACATCCACATCGGGACCATGGCGGGGAAATTAAATGGTGTAATGCCAGCGACCACGCCAACAGGTTGGCGGATCGCGACGCTATCCACACCGACGGCGACACTGTCAGAATAGTCACCCTTCAATAGATGAGGGATGCCACAGGCAAACTCGACGACCTCTTGGCCACGTGCGGCTTCACCACGGGCATCGTCGATGGTCTTACCGTGCTCGGCTGAAATTGCTTCGGCAATTCTGTCGGCGTTCGTTCTCAAAAGATCCCGGAACGCGAACATCACCTGGGCGCGCTTGGCAGGTGGCGTTGCAGCCCAACCAGGCAACGCATCAGATGCTGACTGAATCGCTGCTTGAACTTCTGCCGCGTTTGCCAGCGCGACTTGGCCCGTCACATCCCCCGTCGCAGGATTAAACACATCCCCAAAATTGCCACTGGTTCCTTTGACGATTTCACCGCCTATAAAATGATGCGTTTCTTTGGACATGACGTTTCCCCTTCTGCCAACCCAGCATGATTATGATTACCTAGGAGTAAAGTCTTCACGATCATTATTGGCAAGGTAGAGCCCCTACTGACCCCATGGTTTTTTCATTCTGGCCCTAAGAAACTGAAACGACATAAGAAAAAAGCCCACGAATCCGGGGTTTGCCTTGAAATCGTCATAGTGACTAGGTTGACCATCCTATCAACGCGGCCCCATACTTTCGATTAGATCATACATCCTTTGACGCAGACTACGTAAAAGCCAACCAAAAGGCTCATCGTTCTGCGGTGTATGCATCGTCAGAGTTTCATGACCCAGGAGCATTAGCATGACCACTAAAGCACAAAAATCCGCTCGATCGACCGCAAAGGCTGCCAAGAAATTCAATCGCCGCACTGTTCTTAAGGGCACACTTGCAGCAGCTGGTACGGCCGCTGTCGGCCCATTCGTCATCCGCGATGCGTTCGCCGCAAGCACGATCAATGCGATCGTATGGACCAATTACCTGACAAACGACTTCATCAAGAAGTTCGAAGAAAAAACAAAGATAAAAGTGAATGTTACGCCATTAGGTTCAAACGAAGAACTCTTGAACAAGATGAAAGCATCCAAAGGTCGCGGGTTTGATTTGATCACGCCGACACTGAACCGCAAAGGCCAATGGATTGATCTTGGCTTGTTACAGCCATGGGATATGAGCAAAGTCACCAATCTTGGAAACGTCGACCCAGCGTTTGTGAATGCATCAAAAGCGTGGACCTGGGTTGGCGGTCAACATCATCTGCCACACATTTGGGGTACAGAGGCAATGTCATGGCGCACCGACTTGTGGTCGACGTCTTATGGCAAACTATCCCTCGGTGATCTCTGGATTCCAGAAATGAAGGGTAAAGTCCAAGGCCGCCCGCATTCCATGATGGCTGGCATCGGTCGTTACCTTGAAGGCGCTGGCAAACTGCCACCATTTATCGATGCCTATAAAGACGAAGAAAACATGCGGAAAATTTGGGAAGAAATCACCAAATTCGCCGTCGAGCATAAGCCATGGATCAAGCAATTCTGGAACGATCACGATACCCAGAAAACCGGGTTCATGCAGAACGGTGTCGTGCTTGGACAAACCTGGGATGGTCCCGCCATTGAGTTGTTCAAGGATGATAAACCTGTCCAGTACATGGCACCAAAAGAAGGTGCATTTGCATGGTTGGACGGCCTTTGCATGCCGATTGGTGCCAAGAATAAAGACGAGACCTATGAATTGGTCAACGCCATCTACACGGTAGAAGCTGCAGCGGATTCCGCAATCAAGACCGGTTATAACGGCACCGTAACGGGTTACGCTGATAAACTTGATGCGAAATCCAAAGATGCATTTAACAAGGCCTATCCGGGCGATGCACTTTCCAAGCTTTGGTGGTGGCCGGACGAGCCAGCCTGGTATGCTTCCATTCGTGCTGAGTATCGCGATAAATTCGTCGCTGCCTAACACTCAGACAAAAAACCTCGGGCGGTATTCATAAGCAAAGAATACCGCCCAGACGGTTTAGCGACGTTCAAAAAAAATCGATAAAGACCGATCAACGGTCTTCGAGGGGGATAAATGAGCAGCGTTGAACTCGACCATATCACGATTCGGTTTGGTGATTTTGTTGCCGTCGATAACTGTGATCTGACCATCAATTCCGGTGAATTTTTTAGCTTCCTCGGTCCGTCTGGCTGCGGCAAAACCACTATACTGCGTGCGGTATCAGGGTTTTCGGAACCCACAGAAGGAAGCGTGCGCATTGGCGGTCGCGACATGCGTGGCATCGGCCCAAACAAGCGTCCAACCGCACTCATTTTTCAAAATCTCGCCCTATTCCCGTTAATGAGCGTCGCCGACAACATTGCGTTTGGGCTAGAGGTCAGTGGCGTCAATTTTAAAGAGCGTCGTCGCCGCGCTGACGAACTCCTGGAACTGATCGCGTTACCCAGACAAGGCGACAAGATGGTCTCGGAATTGTCAGGGGGTCAGCGACAACGGGTCGCAATCGCACGCGCCTTGGCCGTTGAACCCGAAGTCTTATTGTTAGACGAGCCGCTTTCGGCACTGGATCTTAAATTGCGCCAGCATATGCGCTCTGAGCTTCGTGCCATCCAGCAGCGAGTCGGGATTACTTTTATCTACATCACCCATGATCAGGGCGAAGCACTGACGATGTCTGACCGGATCGCTGTGATGAGTGACGGCATCGTACAACAAGTCGGTAATGGTGCCGATATTTATAACAATCCATCGACGTCATTCGTCGCGTCGTTTGTCGGTGAGAACAATGCATTCCAAGGCAAGGTGATCAGATCCGAGGATGGCTACGCCGTTATTGAAACCAGCTTTGGTCCGCTTCGTGGCATCAATAAACGTGGGTTATCAGAAGGGGATGATGCCTATCTGTTTATCCGACCTGAGGCTTTGCGCCCCTTCGAAGGCGCCGATGCATCTGACGACACCAGCTTTCAGTCTGAAATCCTGAAAGAAGAATTCGAGGGTAGCTTTTTACATGTCTTTCTGCGTTCAGATAACGAGCTAAAACCGGTCAAGATGGCATTGATCAACGATGCCAGTATCGCCCGCCACGCCATCGGCCAAAACTTCGGCATGAAATTTGATCCAAACTTCGCCGTCGCCCTGCCCGTTGGGGAACTCGCAGATGAATGAGTTGACTGGCCCAGAGATAACAATGATGGCACAGGCGCAAATCACACCTAGCTTGCCAACGCCGTCAGCACCTGCGCCCGAAACACCAACTGCGCCATCGGCTCCATCCAACGGCAGCTTTTCCATCACGCCGTCCTTGCCGGGCAGCGCCCCAACCCCGCAGATAAACCCATCGATTACGCCGCAGCTACCGGGTGGTGCGCCGAGTATTTCTCCCTCGCTTCCTGGCAGCACGGGCACAACTGTACAGCCTAGCAACCCGGCACCAGAGCCCACACCAGCAGATGGCGGGATCGGGTTTGCCGAAGTCTTCATTGCGATTGTCGCGGCACTTTTGGTCGCCCTGTTCATGCAACGCAAAGCGGGGAAGTTGTCAGCGAATTTGAGTGCGATGCAATTCGTACAAAGAAACGGCCTCGCAATATCCGCTTATCTACTCACATTCACCATCGGCTGGATTGTCTTCATGATCATCCTGCCCCAGCTATATATGTTCGATTTTTCGTTCCGGCATAATCTTTTGCCCATGGAAATCGGTGGACCAAAAGACGTCTACACGCTCAAGAACTACAAGTATCTGATGTTTGGTCGCGAAGGTGGCGGCGAGATGCTAAACTGGCTCCACTTGGCGGTATTCTTCAAGACCATCATCGCCAGTGTGATCGTGACCATCATCAATTTTCTGCTGTGTTATCCGTTGGCGTTCTTCATGGCGCAGATGGTCAAAGGGCGCGGGCAACGATTACTATTTCTATGTTTGTTGCTGCCGTTCTGGGTAAACGAAATCCTGCGGGCATTTGCCTTTAAATTAATCTTCGCAGAACTTGGTCTCGTGAATGCATTCCTTATCGGGCTTGGCATTCTCGACCAGCCATACGATTTCCTGGGTGCAAACGTGGCACTCTATACCGGGCTAACATATGCCTACATCTTGCTGATGATCTTTCCGTTATATAACGCCATCGAAAGCCTGGATCATAACCAGATCGAAGCCGCGCGGGACATGGGGGCAAGCTGGTTGAAAATTCACCTGCGCATCGTCATGCCCCATGCCAAACCAGGCATCGCATCGGGCTGCACGATGGTCTTCATGCTGACGGCGGGGGCTTTGGCAGCGCCTAACATTTTGGGCGGACCGAGTTCGCTCTGGTTCACTCAGATAATTTATCAGTGGTACAACACGGGCGGTAACTGGCCACAGGGATCGGCGTACGCGTTCGTGCTGCTGCTGTCGTGTATCATCTTTGTTCGTATCATGATGCGGGTGTTCAAAGTCGGATTAGGGGATATTGCAAAGCGATGACTTCTAATCAAATCCGCGCCTGGGTTGTTCGGGGATATATCGCTCTCTTCTTCCTATATTTATTTGGACCACTGATCATCATGTCGGCATCGGCCTTCAATCAATCATCGTATCCGACGATCACACCCTGGGAAGGTTTCACCGTCGAATGGTTTGGGGAACTGGCACAGAACGACCGCCTTGTTTCTGGATTTATCAATAGTGTCTGGATTGGCTTTGGGGTCGTGGCCCTTTCTGTCCCCACGGCGTTGGCCGGGGCCATCATGCTGATGCAAGTCTCTGATCGCGTGCGCCCGCTTTATTACACCATCGTGGTGTCACCCGTGCTGGTTCCCGGTGTGATTATCGGGATATCGACCGTGATCTTTTGGGAACGTTTTGGCAGCGTCGTCGGACTGGATTACGAAACCACCAACAATCCTTTTTTCCTTACAATTGTCGGGCAATCGACCTTTATATCGGCGTATTGCATGCTGGTGTTCATTGCGCGCCTGCAACGGTTCGATAAAACCTTAGAAGAAGCTGCCTTGGATTTAGGGGCCACACATACCCAGGTGTTTTGGAAAATCCTGATCCCGTTCCTGCGCCCGGCAATCCTGTCATCCGTCGTTTTGGCATTCTTGACGTCGTTTGAAAACTATAACACCACGGTCTTCACGATGGTCGCGCGCGGCACTCTAACAACCGAGCTTGCAGGACTGGCTAGGTTCGGCGTCAATCCATCGATCTCGGCCCTCGCCGTTGTGATCATGGGCCTGACACTCATCTTTGCCGTCATTTACGAGATCAAAAAACGTCGCGAAGAAGCCATCACAGAGGCATCAGTGAAACGCGCCGCTATGAAACGTCGCCAGGATACGGCAGCTGCCGCCGCCCAGGTTGCGACTTAATAAATCACCGCTTCACCCGAGCCACCATCCACGGCAATACATTGCCCGGTGATCATTTGCGCCAACGGGGAACAGAAAAAGAGTGCCGCGCGGGCGATATCTTCGGGTTCAATCAAGCGGCCCAACGGAATATCGCCTGTACGTTTGGCGATAATATCCTCGACACTTAATTCCGTTTCCTTCGCTTCACGTTCGAAAATCTGCGTGACGCGCTCGGTTGCCGTATAGCCAGGATGGATACAATTCACCGTCACATGGTGTTGTGCGGCATAGCTTGAAAATTGTTTGGTGAAGTTAGCAACACCAGCATTGGTTACTCCATTGGTCATACGTAATGGCGCGACAATCCGTGCTGTCATCCCACCAATATTGACCATACGCCCGCCGCCCTGAGCCTGGAGGTATGGCAGCACAAGCCGCGCGATACGGATATAGGCCATCAGTTTCACATCGACATGATAGCGGAACTCATCATCGGTCAATTGATCGAATGGCGCGCTGGTAGACGTCACAGCGTTGTTGACCAAGATATCAATCTGGCCTGCCGCATCCGCAGCATCGCTTACAAACTTTGTGATCTGACCAACTTTGCTGACATCCGTTTGGAAGCCCCAAGCATTAACTCCTTTGGCCTTAATGTCCGCGACGGTTTGATCCAGGCTTTCCTGGGTCCGGCCACAGATCACCACGTTGGCCCCGTGATCAGCCAACATCAACGATATCGCACGACCGATCCCGCGACTGCCGCCCGTGACCATCGCGAATTTGCCTTTGAGTTCGAAATCCATTGCACGCTCCTTTGACCAAAATCGCCCTTAAATCTGAAACGCCACTATACTGAATTTAGTGTCGATACAGGGTGGCTATTTCCATGCATTGTTCGGGAAATAGGGACATAGCTGCAAAAGGTAGAAGGCCATGCGTCTCGTTATCTTTATTTCTGGCGTAGTCATAGCAATATCTATGGTGGTTGCCGTCGCGGATGATCGGCCCGTGTCTGATACGTATTATGGCCTCATTTATGATTTTGAAGTGGCACAATTCTGCGGACTGGTAAATCAACGCGTTCATGACGCGTTTTGGGCTAAACGTAAAATGGCTAAATCACAGTCAGAGCATTCCATCGAGGCGCTTCGCCAAATCCGAATAAAGGCCATGGCCGCAGCAGATATCGAGTATGCCAACCGTGGCCTCGGCGGTTATAAGCCCTGGTGCAATACTGAGGGTCGTGCAGGCATTGCACGCATCATCAATCCATAAAAAAACACCCCGACCCAAAAATTATTGAGCCGGGGTGGCTGTTCGAAATCTAGGGAGTTACACTTTTGAAAGTGTTTTACGTAGCTTATCGACCAATTCGTCGATGTGCTTTTCCTCGGCAATAAACGGCGGAGCAACAATCCCGCTATCCCCGGTGAATTTGATGTGCAGGCCATTCCAGAACAGGTCTTTCTGTAACTGCGTGCCAAGAGAACCTGGTGTGCCTTGTGCCTTCACTTCGATCGCAGCCATCAGACCATAGCTCCGAATATCTTTAAGACATTCCATATCTTTGAGGCTGTGGATCGCTTCGCCAAAGTAACCGGATAGCTTATTCGCGCGCTCAAACAAGTTCAGTTCTTGATACAAGTCCTGGGCCGCATTTCCTGCTGCACTGGCGACCGGGTGACCGGAATATGTGTAGCCATGGAAAAACTCGATGGCATTCTCAGGCGATGCATTTGTGATCGTCTCGTAGATCTCATCACGTACGGCAACAGCACCCATTGGAACGGCACCGTTGGTCAGCGCTTTGGCCATCGTCATAATATCTGGTTCAACGCCAAAGGCTTGCGACGCAAATGCGTGACCTAAGCGGCCAAACCCAGTGATGACTTCATCAAACACCAACAAGATACCATGCTGATCACAAATTTCGCGCAACCGCTGCAAATATCCTTTTGGTGGTACAAGGCAGCCCGTTGATCCTGCAATAGGTTCAACA
>DGNZ01000238.1 GCA_002389175.1 Rhodospirillaceae bacterium UBA4479
TTCTATCCAATCATGATGATGAAGATTTCATTCTTTGTGAAATTGGCGGCACCGTTGGCGATATCGAAGGCTTGCCGTTTTTAGAGGCCATCCGCCAATTGGGTAACGATTTGGGCCGTGATCGTGCGATGTATGTGCATCTGACGCTGGTGCCGTATATCGCAGCGGCGGGGGAATTAAAGACCAAGCCGACCCAACACTCGGTCAAAGAACTATTATCTCTGGGCATCCAGCCCGATATGCTGGTCTGCCGAGCTGATCGTCCGCTACCTGATGGCGAGCGACGTAAGATCGGTCTGTTCTGTAACGTTCGCGAAGACGCCGTTATTCCGGCGTTAGACGCCGAAAGCATTTACGAAGTGCCGATCCGCTATCATGCCGAGGGTATGGATGACGTTGTCTGCCGCCATTTCGGCCTGAATGCGCCCGCACCTGATCTGACGACCTGGAAAGATATTCACGTTCGTAAAACCAAGCCTGAAGGTGAAGTCACTATTGCCGTCGTCGGCAAATACACAGTTCTGCCGGATGCTTATAAATCATTATCAGAAGCCCTCGATCACGGCGGAATCGCCAATAACGTTCGAGTTAAAATGAACTGGATCGAAAGCGAGATATTCGAAGGCGAAGATGCCGTCCACAAATTAGAAGACGTCCACGGCATTTTGGTTCCGGGTGGCTTTGGTGAGCGCGGTGCCGAGGGCAAGATCGCCGCCGCAACGTTCGCACGCGAACATAACGTGCCGTATTTCGGAATTTGTTTCGGCATGCAGATGGCAGTGATCGAAGCGGCCCGCAATTTGGCCGGGATCAAGGGCGCGAGTTCCACCGAGTTCGGTGAGACATCCGAGCCAGTCGTCGGTTTGATGAAGGAATGGCTGAAAGGTAACGCGCTCGAAAAACGCGCAGCCAACGGGGATTTGGGTGGCACCATGCGTTTAGGTGCCTATGCCTGCGAATTGGCAGCCGACAGCAAAGTGAGCGGCATCTACGGCGCTGATACCATTTCCGAACGCCATCGCCACCGCTACGAAGTAAACACGGGATACCGCGAAAAGTTAGAGAAAGCCGGGATGCTGTTTTCTGGCATGTCGCCGGACGGTATTTTACCGGAAATCGTCGAGATTCCGGATCATCCTTGGTACATCGGTGTGCAGTTCCATCCGGAACTCAAATCCAAGCCATTTGATGCGCACCCCTTGTTCACATCGTTCATTCGCGCGGCCATTAACCAGTCACGGTTTGTGTAAATTTAAAACCGTCTTCCCGGAAGCGCGTTAGCGATGCCCGGAATCTTTCAAAACTCAGCAATAATCGAATGTGATCTGATGAGATCCCGGATCAAGTCCTGGACGACGTATAGAGGTTTCGCTCTATATGCTTTAAACACGCAATGCTTTAAACACACACCTGAAAACGCTATCAGATGAGTACACAAATTTAGGTATCCCCATGACCACTCAACGCACCGTTCAAATTGGCCCGTTTAACTTATCTAACGAAAAGCCTCTGACGATCATCGCCGGACCATGCCAGTTGGAAACCCGCGAACACGCGTTGGAAATGGCGAGTGCGCTTAAGGACATGGGCGAAAAGCTCGGCATCGGGATTATCTATAAAACGTCCTACGACAAGGCCAACCGCACCAGCGTCGGCGGGAAACGCGGTATTGGACTTGAAGACGCATTGCCGATCTTCAAGGAAATCAGAGACGATATGGGCATGCCAGTCCTGACCGACGTTCACGAAGTTCAGCACTGCGCTGTCGTCGCAGAGTCCGTCAGCGTCCTGCAAATTCCCGCATTCCTGTGCCGCCAGACCGACCTGCTGCTGGCTGCAGGCAACACCGGCATACCCATTAACATCAAAAAAGGTCAGTTCTTGGCCCCATGGGATATGAAAAACGTCGTCGCCAAGGTCGAAAGCACGGGCAACATGAACGTGACCGTGACTGAACGTGGCGCCAGCTTTGGCTACAATACGTTGGTTACCGATTTCCGCGGACTGCCGACAATGGCCAATGATACGGGCTGTCCGATTGTGTTCGATGCCACCCATTCCGTCCAACAACCTGGCGGACAGGGCGCATCCAGCGGCGGCGAGCGTAAATTCGCCCCTGTGCTTGCACGAGCTGCCGTATCGCTTGGGATTGCCGCTGTGTTTATGGAAACCCATCAAGACCCGAACAGCGCACCATCTGATGGTCCAAACATGATTCCCATCAATCGTTTAGAAGGCGTTCTTAAGGATTTGATGGCATTCGATAAGCTGGCCAAATCATCACCCCGCGCCGAGACTTTGGCCGAAGGCTAATTGTGAAATGCCTCTAAACGGTAACACAATGCCACGTTGATAACCGTCCGTCTTGGCGGTAAATAATGGCTCAATTCTACACCCGTTTCTAAAAGGAACCTCAACATGACTGCAATCATCGACATTATCGGCCGTGAAATCTTGGACTCGCGCGGCAATCCAACCGTTGAGGTCGATGTTCTATTAGAAACAGGAGTCTTAGGTCGTGCTGGGGTGCCATCTGGCGCATCTACAGGTGCCCACGAGGCTGTGGAGCTTCGTGACGGCAACAAGAAGCGTTATGGCGGCAAGGGCGTCTTGAAGGCCTGCAGCGCGGTCAACAACGACATCTATGAGGCCCTGGTCGGCATGGATGTCGAAGACCAAGTGTTCCTGGACCGCGCGATGATCGAACTGGACGGCACTGAAAACAAATCCCGCTTGGGCGCAAACGCGATCCTGGGTGTATCACTGGCCTGCGCGCGTGCCGCCGCCGAAGAAGTCGGACTGCCGATCTATCGTTCCATCGGTGGGGCTTACGCGCACGTGTTGCCAGTTCCGATGATGAACATCGTCAACGGCGGCGAACACGCTGATAACCCCATCGATATCCAAGAATTCATGATTATGCCCGTCGGTGCCGATTCCGTCGCCGAAGCTATTCGTATGGGTTCCGAAGTGTTCCAGCGCCTTAAAAAGGATTTATCCGACGCCGGGCACAATACCAACGTTGGCGACGAAGGCGGCTTTGCCCCTGCATTGAATTCCACCACCGAAGCCCTGGATTTCGTCATGAAGGCAATCAAGGGTGCGAAATACAAGGCGGGCAAAGACATCGTTCTTGGCATCGATGCGGCGTCTACGGAATTCTATAAGCGCGGTAAGTATGTTTTGACAGGCGAGGGTAAAACCTTGGACGCAGAGGGCATGGTCGCTTATTGGGCGGACTTGGTGTCAAAATATCCTATTGCGTCTCTCGAAGATCCGATGGCCGAAGACGACTGGGCAGGCTGGAAGGCGCTCACCGATGAAATCGGTGACAAAGTGCAGCTGGTGGGCGATGACCTGTTCGTCACCAACCCCAAACGCCTGCGCAAAGGCATCAAAGACGGCGTCGGCAATTCTATTCTGATCAAAGTGAACCAGATCGGCACGCTGACCGAGACTCTGGATGCCGTCGAAACGGCACACCGCGCGGGTTACACGTGTGTGATTTCACACCGTTCGGGCGAAACCGAAGATTCCACGATTGCCGATATCGCAGTCGCAACCAACGCCGGTCAAATCAAGACAGGCTCGCTATCGCGCTCTGATCGCTTAGCGAAATACAACCAATTGATCCGGATTGAAGAAGAACTCGGCCCAACGGCTGTGTACCCAGGCATGTCGGCGATCAAGAACGGCTAAAAGCTCACGTCGTCCCGGGAGAGCGGAAGCGATACCCGGGATATTCTTAAACTCAGATAAACTATTGTTTGGTGAAACAATATCCCGGACCAAGTCCGGGACGACGTTTTGTATTTATTCCGTCACCCTGAACTAGATTAAGAGTCTCATTGATTGATTCGGCGCGGGCTATTCAATATTTGTCATTCCGGCGAACGCCGGAACCCATTGCGCGTTACCTAGGCCCCGGCTTTCGCCGGGATGACAAATTGAGAGTAGTGTTAGATGCCTCCCACAACGAAAAAGACCCGCTGAAACAGCGGGCCTTTTCCATCAGGTTCTTGTGAAGCTAATCAAGCGGCGGCAGATCCCTGCGCCTTTTTGATTTTACGCTTAAGTTTGACAGCTGAGTCACTCAATTTGCTATCAGCAACGGAGAGCAAGTAGGGGTCAAGACCGCCATTGTGCTCTACTGTACGAAGACCGTATGCGGATACACGGAACTTAACGCCTTGAGCCAATGATTCAGACCACAACGTGGCGTTCTGCAAATTAGGCTCAAAACGACGGCGCGTTTTGTTCATTGCGTGGCTGACATTGTTTCCGGTCTGAATGGTTCGACCGGTCAATTCACAACGTTTCGTCATGGCTCGTATCCTTTAGAGAGGTATGAAAATCATACCCGTTTAAAACTAGCGGGACCGCACGAACGGTGCGGCCCATTGGCGCGTCTTTTACGGTCTGGGGCGGCTATCGTCAACCCCACACGGACCCAAAACAGCACATAAGTGAGCGATAGTGCACGCAACTATTCCTCTAACCGCCAAGCACCCCGCCAATCATAGGGTGGAAGCCATGTATCACCGGATAACTGGCTTTCTAAGGCTTGGGCTGTTTCTTCGGTCATATGCTCTGGCACACGACGTCTGAGGTGGCTGACTGCCTTTTGCCAGAAACCATTGATGCCTTCGATGCGATCGAGCAAGGCACGGGTCGCTGGATCAATTTCAAGCTCTGCCTTTTCCTGCGCCGCCATCGCATCGATTAAGCCATTGCGGGCAACGCCCCAGTCGCCATCAAAATACGCAGCGATGGCCCTCTCGAACGCCATGATGAATGCCACAGGCTGGGGATCAATATCGACGGTATAGACGTCTACAGGGCCCTCGCGTTCAGACACCAAAATCCGGTCAATTTTGCGGCATAGGACGCGGCGATCCGCGCTGAGACAGTCATAGAAATCGCCGCTGAGCAGGATATTCGTGCCATAGACGTGGTTCAGCCCCTCCATCCGGGCCGCCATATTGACGTTATCGCCGATCAACGTTGAATCGGCACGATCATCATCACCCACGGGACCTGCAACAACCACCCCCCACCAGTGAAGACCAAACCGCGTATCGAACTTACGGCTCATCTCGGTATTTTCGTGATCTTTCAAGAACTGATCCCAGACCTCGCCAGCGATTTCCAAAGCTTCGGAAATCTTGCGCATCTCAACGGCGGCATCAAAGGCGGAATCCGCACTTTTCTTGGGGTGAAGGTTATTATGGAAGTAGGCAAAAATACCTTCGCCCAGAAACTTATCGATATCACCGCCATAGCGCGTCACACCACGGTTCATCTCACCTAAATAGGTTTTTAGGACCGGCAGCACGTCTTTTTCCAATTCCTGCGTCAGGGCTTGGAATCCTGCGACGTCGGTAAACATCAACGACACCGGCGAGCGCGTAGGGATCACACGTTCGCCCTTGGCTTCCAGGAACGCACGGCGCGAAATAAACCGCCGCAAGTTGGTAATGATCATCCCGATGGCTTCGACCATGGTATCGATCTCGTTCAGATTTCGGCCTTCGCTTGCAGCCTCATCGGATCGACGCTGGATCAATGCATCAGCGTCTTCTAAACCTGGGATTTCACGCATTTTTGCCAAAATCACGGTATTGGCTTCTCGCAACCGATCCATAAAGACCTGTCCGACACGCGCCACATTGCGCTCCGCTTTCCAGCGCACGGCATAGACCATGGCGGCATAAATCAAGATTTCTAAGATCGGGTCAGAGAAATGCAGGTAAGTCCCAACAGAGAAGTCACCTAACACACTGATCAAAATCAGGATACCAACCGCATACCACGCATCGTCACGCCCCATGGCACGCAGCATTTCTGCGCCCAGAACGGTTTCACGAGTCCCGACTTTTTGGACCAATCCAACCTTGGCGACAGCGCGAACAGTCCGCAGAATCCTGAGGACCCTTGGGTTCGCGATTCCAACATCACCCGCAAAGAACGATGCGCCCGTTGCACCCACCGCCATAATGTTGATCCACGCTGCGGGCGTGCGAAAATAGCTGATCCCATAGGCAAGGGCGCCCACGCAAATATCGAAGATGAAGAAAATCCCCATCAAGGCTTCTATCCAACGCGCGGCTTCAACCGACCAGTAAAGCTCGGTTGACCCACCAATCATTTCCAGGAATGCCGCAGCAGGCTCAAAGAACACAGCGACGTAGGTGGCGATCAAATTGATCCGCTCGTACCCCTCGTCTTCGGCCAGGCGAAGCCAAAAGCCTTTCTCTTTTTCTTCGTCCTCATCCACAGCGGCATCGTTGTCGAGATCAATGCGACCAAACAGCGCTTCGTATCGATCCGCCGTTTCTGGTGATGTCGGTTGTTTTTTGCCGCGCGCGTCAGCCATTCAGTCCCCCAAAGAAGCACTTTTTATCGGGTCGCGAATGCCTTTTGACGCGACCAAAATTCTTTGGCAAATCCTAACGTTCATCAATCCCAGTGTCACGGGATCAAAATCGACTCTGTGAACCTTGTATGGGGGGGCAACAAGTCACATTATTCAAAGATGAGAAGACGTCGAACACCACATCCATCGCTGGTCATGCACATTGACCTAAACGAAGAAACGCTGACCTGCGAATGGCCCGGGTGTGTATGTGCGGCCGAACACAAAGCACCACGATCACGCGATATGCTGCGCGAATACCGCTGGTTCTGCCTAGAGCATATCCGCGACTATAATCGTCGTTGGAATTATTTTGATGGCATGACCGAAGAAGAGGTCGAAGCGGACCTTCGCCGTGATACCGTCTGGCAACGCCCGACCTGGCCCTTCAGCGAAAGTGACCCCGCAGAAAGCCGAGGCCCCAAACCCGGCAACAGTCCGTTTGGCATCGACCCTGCGTATTTTAACGATAATTTTGGTTTTTTCGACGAGGCAGAATTTGAACAAAAATCACAAGGTGTTGTGGCCAATCTTGAAACACGGGTCGCGCTCTCGACTTTTGGTTTGGAACTGCCCATTGATCTCAAAGCACTAAAAGCCAAATACAAAGAACTGGTGAAACGCTATCATCCCGACATCAATGGCGGCACAAAAGAAGCCGAAGAGAAATTTAAAGAGATACATACAGCATATGAAACACTGCGTCGTTTTTTAGTGATCTGACGATTTTTGCATGGCGTAGATGTTACGAGAACAATTTTCACCTGCAAATTTGGCTCTGACACGGGCCAAGACCTTGACCTTCCACCTGATTGCCCCTAACCAGAGCGCAACAGATTCAACTGCCCGGCGCGTCTGCATATTTAAGTGCGCCCTCGAAGAGAGAATAGGATTCCCCGAATGACGAGTTCCCATCAAAGCGCACCTTTTCTGATGCAAGAACCTGATATTACGGTATCTGCCCGTGATGTTTTTGGCATCGACAGTGACATGGAGGTTCCAGCGTTTTCCGAAGCGGACTCGCACGTACCAGACATCGATGAATCCTATCGGTTCGATCATGACACCACGATGGCGATTTTGGCCGGGTTTGCGCACAATCGCCGAGTGATGATCCAGGGTTACCACGGAACAGGTAAATCGACACACATCGAACAAGTTGCCGCGCGCCTTAAATGGCCTTGCATTCGGATCAACTTGGACAGCCACATTTCCCGTATTGATCTGGTCGGTAAGGACGCGATTGTCCTGCAAGACGGACAGCAAGTGACGGAATTTCGCGAAGGTATCCTGCCGTGGGCGCTACAAAACCCAACAGCCATCGTGTTCGATGAATACGACGCCGGGCGGCCCGACGTTATGTTCGTCATTCAGCGGGTGCTTGAGGTCGAAGGTAAACTGACCCTGTTGGATCAGAACCGCGTCATCACACCGCATCCGTTCTTCCGTCTGTTCTCGACGACCAACACCGTCGGCTTGGGCGATACGACGGGGCTCTATCACGGCACCCAACAAATCAACCAAGGCCAGATGGACCGTTGGAACATTGTCACAACGTTGAACTATTTACCCGCCGCTTCTGAAATCGAAATCGCACTGGCAAAATGCCCCGACTACGCAACTGCCGAGGGCAAAGAAACCGTCGCAGCCATGGTTGAATTGGCTGACATGACCCGTGCAGGGTTCATGAACGGTGATATCTCGACCGTGATGTCGCCTCGGACCGTGATTACCTGGGCACAAAACGCGCAAATCTTCAAAGATGTCGGATACGCGTTCCGTGTCACATTCTTGAACAAGTGTGACGAGTTGGAGCGCCCGGTGGTTGCTGAATATTACCAGCGTGCACTTGGGCAAGAACTGCCCGAATCCGCTGCTAACGCAATCCTTCAATAGGCTTAACTCAACCTCATGCAAAAAGAGCATCCAGCAGAACTTTGGAAACGCGTAACGGCATCAACGTTGCGTTCCATGGGTCATGCCAAGGAGCTTGAGGTTAATTACGGTCAAAACCAACCCGGTCTGACCAGCGATGCCGCGCACATGCCTGCACCGCAGGCCACCATGAGCGACGAAGCAATTTCGCGATTCCGTGGGATGTCAGATGCATTGGCCTTGCGCCTGCGTCATCACGATGCCGATACCCACCGGGCAAATATGCCTGATGGTCCGGATGCACGAAAAATTTATGAAACTGTCGAACAAGTCCGATGCGAAGCATTGGGCGCACGCAGGCTTGCAGGGGCTTCGGCCAACTTACAGGCACTGCTGGACGACCGTTGCCGTGCAAAAGGCTACAACGGCATCAAAGAAAAAGACGACGCATTGTTACCCGAAGTCATCGGACTTTTGGTCCGCGAAAAACTTCAGGGCTGTGAAGTCCCTGATTCTGCCAAGGCGTTCGTTGATCTTTACCGTGAAGACCTGCAGGAAAAAATTTCGGGCGAGCTGAGCACGTTATTGGAATCAGCTGATGATCAGGCCGCGTTCTCAAAGAACGTGAACGAGATGTTGCGCGCACTCGACCTGCTGCATGATGATCCATCGAGTGATGAGACCGATCAGGACGACGACAGCGAGTCAGACGAAGGCGAAGAGGGATCACAAGATGCCGAGGCTTCAGACGCCGACATGGATTCCGAAGGTGCCCTGGCTGGGGAATCTGATGATGCGGATTCGTCCGAAGGTATGGATTTCGATCCTGAATTTTCCGAAGAAGATATGGCACCCGGTGAGGGCGATGAAGAACCTGCCGGACCAAGCGATTATGACCCAGATTGGGCACGTAACGATAAGGGCGATAACCGCGCGTATTCCGCATACACCATGGAATTCGACGAGGTCGTTCAAGCCGACGATTTGTGCGACACCGAGGAACTGACACGGCTACGCCATCAGTTGGATCAGCAATTGGCAAACCTTCAAGGTGTGGTCGCGAAATTAGCCAATCGGTTGCAGCGTAAATTGTTGGCGCAACAAACACGGTCTTGGGAATTTGATCTCGAAGAAGGCATCTTGGATGCGGGCCGTCTGGCACGTGCTGTCACTGATCCGGTTACACCGCTGTCATTTAAGCGTGAAACCGATACCGAATTCCGCGATACGGTCGTCAGCCTGTTGATCGATAATTCAGGTTCCATGCGCGGTCGCCCGATCACAGTCGCCGCGATGAGTGCTGATATCTTGGCACGCACACTGGAACGTTGTGGTGTTAAGGTTGAAATCCTCGGCTTTACGACTCGGTCGTGGAAGGGCGGATCATCGCGCGAACAATGGGTCGGGCAGGGCAAACCGAAGAACCCAGGCCGCCTGAATGATCTGCGACATATCATCTACAAAAGCGCCGACATGCCGTGGCGTCGCGCACGCCGGAATTTGGGATTGATGCTCCGCGAAGGGTTGCTCAAAGAAAACATTGATGGCGAAGCTTTGATGTGGGCTCATAACCGTCTGCTGGGCCGCCCAGAACAGCGCCGTATCATGATGGTGATTTCCGATGGTGCCCCGGTCGATGATGCGACCTTGTCCGCCAACCCCGGCAATTATCTTGAACGTCATCTTCGCGATGTCATCCAGTTCATCGAAACCCGTTCCGATGTTGAGCTCACGGCCATCGGTATCGGCCACGACGTCACGCGCTATTACAAGCGCGCGGTGACGATTGTCGATGCCGAGGAATTGGGCGGCACGATGATGGCGCGTCTCACTGAATTGTTTGATGAAAAAACACAACAGCGTGTGCGCGCTTCAGCCAAACGGATGGCACTCTGACGTAATCCACGCGTTGGATTAACGTTGGCGGATCATCAATCCTGTTCCCAACGAATCTTTTGGATCAACCAGCAACACACCGTTGTTTTCGGTTGTTGATATCCCGACGCTGGCGAAATATTTTCGCGATACTTCCAAATCATCTGCAACGAATTCGATAAACGCGGTATAGGGTAGGGATGGCGGCACTACGTTCGGTGCAATTTCGGCCAAACGTTTCGGTGTTACCAAACGCATACCCCCACGATCACAAACCAGATGCACTTCATCGGTATCAACCACTGATGCGGTGCGGCCTGAAATCTTCTCAAAGTTTTTAACGGATGCGCTTGGGTCTTCGACACACACCGTTGCACCGACCAAACCCGTGATCCCATTGGCATAGGAAATATATCGGTCCTGCCACATGTGTTCTGGCGTGTGGTGCGTGATCACCTGGATGCGGCCTTCGGGGATCGCATCAAATGCGGCACGGATAACACTGAATTGAACCTCGGTTTCGGAACCGTCTGCGGCCTCAACATCGCGGCGCAAATGCACCATCGACTGCACGGCAATGCCGTTATCGGATATCCGTTCATAAGCGGCGTTGGCATCTGCATCGGTGAACACCATCAGCTGCACACCTTCGTATCGGGCCAAGCGGGCACGTAAGTCTTCAACCACGGGGGCCATTATATCACCAGCCTCACACAGCAGTTCGATGTAACCGGTGCGCAGCATTGTCAGGCGGTTCGCCGTGCCCTGTGGGATACGTGCGCCAGTTTCCGGATCACGATTCCCATGAATGGAATAGGGGGTCAGGATAAAGCCAAGCCGTTCAAACACGACCGAGGCCGCATCCATATCGTTCACCAACCAGGCAACGTGATCAAAAAACACCTGACCATCGTCAGGCGTTTGTGTGTCGTGAAAGGGGAATGTTTTCATGGCCAAACATTATCATCCGATACGTAACGTGTCTTTGGGATTTTTATACTCTTCATCTAAACGCACTTGATCCGAGTCATCATCATCCCTTGATCCCGTCGCCCCGGAAACCGAAAGGTTATCCGCGATCTTACATCGACTGAGAAGGTTTGCCGCTATCGCGGTCATACGTGAACGCCTTATCTTCTTCTAAGTAACTGATGTCATGAATACAGATAGCGTCATCATCAATCAGTACGACAGCGTAGGCAGGCATCTCGCGGCTACTGACCAGAGGTAAATCGGAATGAATTTCCGCTGTGACCTGATGCGCGGTCGATTTTACCGTTGAGAATGGCAATCCGCGCCAACTGCCATGGAACGTCCGGTGCATATGCCCGAAAAACAGATGACTAATTTGGCCCGGGTGGCGGTCAATCACTGCCGCCAACGCATCACTGTTCTCTAGCTTAATTTGATCCAATGCAGATATGCCACTGATCATCGGATGATGATGCATGAATAGGAACGCTGAGCGATCAGACTCGGAAAGCTTCTGATCCAGCCAAGCCAATTGTACATCATCCAGTTCGCCTTCAGGCTGGCCATCGATTGCCGTATCCAGAACGAGAAAAAGCCCACCAGAAGTTTCCAAATGAAAACAGGTCCGGTCACCATCATCTCTTGGTGCCATTGGTAGGCCTTCAAAATACGCTGGTTTTTTGTCATGGTTTCCGGCCAGTGGATACCATGGCATCGTGAACTCAGCAAAAATCTCGGCGGCATGATCGTACGCACCTGGTTCACCCCAATGCGCGATATCCCCAGTAACCATCACCATCTCTGCATCGCCATGATGATGATTGATAGACGCCACCGCTTGGCGAAGACGCTCACAGACATCAATGTCAAATAAGGAACCCGCCGCTGTTAGATGGGGATCGGTTAAGTGTATGAACTTCAAAGCGGTCTCCTGTGTCAGAAAATAAACTGCTACCGCTATCGCATATCAGATGGCAACTTGACTAGAACTGATCTCACCCAACGTGATCAATACATTCGCACCAAACAGCAAATTAATTTGGCGTACCGTGCAAACATGATAAGGATTTCGCATGAAGTTTGTTTTAGAAAAAATTGCATCTTTTGCGATTGTCGCGATTGTTGCAGTTACATCGCAATATGCGCTCGCCGAGGCTATTGAAGTTAATGCGATCCCGATCCCCTTGCAAAATGATGCCCCTGATCAAACCAAAGTTGGCGCACTGACATACGCGGGCGGTCTGCATCTTGTGGCATCAGACGGACGCTTTGGCGGGTTTTCTGGATTGGGTGTCAGCCAGGATGGCACAAGGCTTGTCAGCGTCTCAGACCGCGGCATGTCGTTATCGATGCGGATGATCTATGACGTGGATGGGAACCTTATGGGTGGCCATGAATTTGATCTGGGGACATTGGCCGACCGCGATGGCACAGCACTACGCGGCAAACGATGGACCGACGCCGAAGCCATGAGCCCTGGCGTTGAAGGCGAGATCATTATTGCATTCGAACGTGATCACCGCATTTGGCGATACGATGCTGGGTCGACAATTCCACGCGTACTGCGTCCACCCGAAGAAGTAAAATCGATGCCGGGTAATGATGGTATTGAGTCGCTTACGCTTTTGAATGATGGCCGCTTGTTTGCAATTGCCGAAGGCTCAAAGCGAGAAGACTTCACGGTCGGTTGGGTCAGCCGAACCGGTGGCTGGGATGTACTGACGTATAAGACTGGCGATGGCTTTCGGGCCACGGGTGCCGCCACGTTACCAGGCGGGGATGTGCTGGTACTTGAGCGTTATTACACCCCCCGCCAAGGTGTGCGCATTCGTATCAAACGTGTCGATCATACAACCATACAAGCGGGTGCAGAGGTGACCGGGAAATTGATCGCCGAACTCACACCACCCATGAACATCGATAATTTCGAGGGCATTGATGTGCGCCCCGGCCCCGACGGCGTGCCGCTGGTTTATTTAATATCGGACGATAACTTCAGCAACGATCAGCGCACATTGTTGATGATGTTTAAGGGCACCTCTAAAAATAGCCCCGCCCCAAGTTTTAATCGGGTAGAATCACGATAGCGCG
>DGNZ01000321.1 GCA_002389175.1 Rhodospirillaceae bacterium UBA4479
CTCGCCCAAAATCGCTGATGCACAGCCAGATACCATCGCAACGATGGAAGTCCGCGTCACCAAGCATTATGCCCCGCACAATAAACGCCAGCCCTATAAAATCACCGTGATGGACGATACCGGGGCCATGTCATTGGTGTTTTTCCGCGGACGTGCCGATTATTTGAACAAAACCCTGCCTGAAAACGAAATCCGGGTGATTTCTGGAAAATTAGAGCGCTTTGGCGATGGATTACAGATGACCCATCCTGATTACATCGTCACCCAAGCCGAGGCCGAAACCGTACAACGGGTGGAGCCCGTCTATCCATTAACCGCCGGGGTGTCGTTGAAGATTCTGGGCAAAGCCATCACTGCGGCGGTCGCCGTAACCCAGGAATTGCCTGAATGGCTGGATAAGCCGCTGGTTGCGCGAGAAAAATGGCCGACCTGGCATCAGGCCATCGTCAACGCCCATACCCCTGAGGATATTAGCGATATCGACCCCACCACCCTGCCCCGGCGCAGGCTGGCCTATGATGAATTGCTGTCGAACCAACTCGCCCTCGCGATTGTGCGTAAGCAAATGAAACGCCTGAAGGGTCATCCCCTTGTTGGCGACGATACACTCCGGAACAAAGTCTTGGATGCTTTGCCATTCAAAATGACCAACGCGCAGAACTTTGCGATTGGTGAAATTGATGGCGATCTGAAATCCAGCAACCGAATGCTGCGCCTGCTGCAAGGCGATGTGGGTTCGGGGAAAACAGTGGTCGCGTTGATGACGATGTTAAGTGCCGTCGAAGCGGGCGGACAAGCTGCCCTGATGGCACCAACCGAGATCCTGGCCCGCCAACACATGGAAAGCCTGACAACGCTGTGTGAGGCCGCTGGCATCCAGCCCGTGCTGCTGACAGGACGCGAACGGGGCAAACCACGTGAAGCTATTCTATCGCAATTGGAAACAGGGGCCGCACGCCTGATCATCGGCACCCATGCCCTGTTCCAAGACGATGTCGCGTTCAAAAACCTGCGCGTTGCTGTGATTGACGAGCAGCACCGCTTTGGCGTGCATCAACGACTGACCCTCGCGAACAAAGGAAAAGCGGTCGATATGCTGGTGATGACGGCAACACCGATTCCACGCACGTTGATGTTAACAGCATACGGCGACATGGATGTTTCGCGACTGATGGAAAAGCCCCCCGGACGCCAACCGATCAAAACGGTTCTGATTTCGAATGATCGTATGGACGAGGTTGTTTCAGCGGTCAGTCGCGCACAAAAGTCAGGCGCACGGGTTTATTGGGTTTGTCCGCTGATCGAAGAATCAGAAGTCAGTGACATGGCCGCTGCCGAAGATCGCTACGATCATTTGAAATCAATTTTTGGCAAGCGCGTTGGCTTGGTGCATGGACGTATGAAGGCTGCCGACAAAGATGCCGCGATGCAGGCCTTTAAATCGGGTGAAATGGATATTCTGGTTGCCACCACCGTGATTGAGGTCGGCGTCGATGTCCCAGAAGCGTCTATCATGGTGATTGAGCATGCGGAGCGATTTGGCCTCGCCCAACTGCATCAGTTGCGCGGTCGCATTGGCCGTGGGGCCGAAAAATCGACTTGTTTGCTGATGCATACTGGCCATTTGGGCGAAGTCGCAAAAGCCCGCCTGAAAACCATGCGCGAAACCGATGATGGGTTCGTGATTGCAGAACGTGATCTAGAACTCCGCGGTGCTGGGGAATTATTAGGGACGCGCCAGAGTGGCTTGCCAACATTTAAGTTGGCAGATTTGGCTCTGCATGGCGATCTACTGCAGATGGCTCGCGATGATGCGGAGTTGATCCTTCTCAATGATCCGGAATTGCAATCCGAACGGGGCCAGGCACTACGTACTCTCCTCTATATATTTGAGCGTGACTCTTCTATAAAAAATCTAAGATCGGGGTAACTGCTGGCAATAAAAGCCATCCATAGGGGAACCAAACAATGAATGCTCTAAAAGCAAAGAAACCTGTCTACCAACTACGGCTAAAAATTAGCTGTTCCATCAGCGCTATTGAGGAATGGATGGAAGACAATTGCGAGGGTTCTTATTCGTATCAACTCGAAGGTATCAACGAGACAGAAGCTGTTTTCAATCAGCTAGAGCTGCTGTTCGCTTTTGATTTGAAAGATGACCGTGATAACTTCAAAGAAGCGGTTATGTACGGGACATTCTAATCAGGCCTCAGGTATCACCTTAGGTTTCGTCGGCCTTTGATTTCGCTGCATCTTGGCGATCTTTGGGTCGGCTTCCAGTATCTACCAGAACCTTCGTTCCTTCACCTTCTCGCACCAAATCCAAATCTTCGTACGTTTGTGCAGAAACAACAGGCGTTGCCTTTTCTGTTTCTGAACGCCGATCAGGCGGTGTCACGATCCCGCCTGAAATCACCATTTTGATGGCTTCTTCGACACTCATCGATAAGTGCGCGATATCTTTTTTCGGCACGAACAGCAAAAACCCAGAAGTGGGGTTCGGTGTCGTCGGCAGGAATAAGTTGATGCATTCCTCTTCGGTCATGTTTTGCACTTCACCTTGTGTGGTGCCTGTTAGGAACCCAATGGCCCATATGCCGCGACGCGGATATTCGATCAATACAGCTTCACGAAATGCATTGGATTGTTGCGCTAGAACCGTTTCCAAAATCTGTTTAATCGCGGAATGAACATTCCGAATAACAGGCATCTGGTTAAGAATGCGATCGCTGACACGGCCCCATAACCGTCCAAAGAATCCAGCCGTCAGTGCCCCGACCAGAATAAGGACAATCAACAGGATAATC
>DGNZ01000178.1 GCA_002389175.1 Rhodospirillaceae bacterium UBA4479
GGCTATTTTTAGAGGTGCCCTAAAATCGAACTGCTTATCTGTCAGCATCGGCAGAACTTCCTCTGCCTTGCCGCGAAATTGACGACAAAACTCTGAAACCCCAGCGGCGCGAACATTACGAATGAACAGACGCAGTACGTTACCGCTCGCTAAGTTGTAGTTCATGACGCGGTACTGAATTCGGCTGTTCTTACTGACATCCAGATAGGCATCCCACGGATCAACGGAAAACACTTGCCGTTGGCGCTTGGCATCAGGAGATTGCAATGCTTTTGCAAATTGTATCGCGCTGGCGCCAGCATATGCGCCAATTTCCATCACCCGAAACGGATGATCAGATTCGTCTTTGTCAGCTTCATCCGCGCACTTTGCAACGGCTGCACGCATGAATGGAAACCGCAGAGGGTTACCTTGTTCTGATCCCATCCATAGGCCGAAATAAGGACGACGAAGAACCCGCGTCGTCAGCACATAAATGATAAACGCAAACGGCAACCCAACCACACGATTAACATCATCTAAGATGCTGAGCAATCGGATGTTGCTGATGTGTTTCATGATCAAGCGTTTTAGCTTGTATACGAGATGATCCATGATCGGGGACTACCTAAGCTGCGAATTGCCGGAAAGTATCATCCGTGCGGATGACGACAAGACCATATGTCAAAAAATTCAGACTGTGCGATGGGTGAATAGTTGGCTTTGAATGCGGCGCGTAACTCCTCGCTAACCACCACTGTGTTGTAATATCCAACCATTTCCATTGGTGGCTCGTCTTTGGGGACAAGCCAGATATCAGTGCGGCAATCTGTCATCCGTCGGATGACACCGTTGGCGATAGGGACTTGTAAAAGACTTGTTTCCATCATGATGCCGAAGTCGATGGTGTATGGGTTGCCTTCAAAAACCAGCACTGATTTATAAATTGATTTTTTGTATCCGGTGATCCCGCTGCCGATGGCCATTTGAATAGTCTTGTTCGGATGAGCCCCCATGATTTGGGCAAGATCGCTCTGGATTGCTTGGGCATGATCCCATTGTAATGCCCTGTAGAAACGTTTCTGAACTGGGATTGAGGTGACAATCAACAGAGCAACTATCAGCCCAGCGGTCCAACGCCCGCTTATACCTATATTGCCATCGTAATGAAACCAGCGAACAAGCATGTCAATTGTAATAGCTGCAAATGGAAGTACGTAGTAAGCGCCCGCACCTGGCTTAGACGCCAGAGAAATACATACACACAATCCTATGAGTGTAGCGGCTGCATAGCCCAACTGCGGGTCAATCAGCGATGCACGGGATTTCAGTATAGTGGTGATCCGAAGCGCAAAAACAGCAAGTGCTGGAATCAAAAAGAATGCTGAATAACGAATTGCGCGTTCAAACATTTCTGCCGTTGCTGCCTTTTCAGCGATTAACGAAAACCATTCAAGGAACCCGCTTAGTGAAAACACAGGCAAAACAAATGGCAAAAACGCAGCGCCAAAACCAGAAACCGACATCACCAAAATGCTTAGAAAACTCTTAGTGCTCAGGAAATAAAGGACAGCAATTGGAAAAATGTACGCCGCTGCATAAATTTTAAAACCCACGGCAACACCGCCTAGTAGTCCAATCAACAACGGGGTCAGCCAAGATGCTCTATCAAAGTAACCATCGCGATTCTCTGCGCGACGAATCACAAATATAGCGATAGTCGTTAATAACACTAAAAAGGGATCAGGGCGTATCCAGATGGAATAGGGGAGGTTCAACAAGATAAACCCGCCCATCGCGATCAGAGCGAACCATGATGTCGCGGTGTGAAACCGCGTATGTCGATAGGCAAAGAAAATAAATGCCATTGAGCCGGTGGCAGCAAATAGGCCTGCCGTTTTCCCAGTCAATGTATTGGCCCCTAAGACCTTTAAGAACGCACCGTTCACAAAATAAAGATAAGGGCCATAAAGATTGTTGGTGAACAGATCACTTTTGAATGAGGGATAAATCTGCTGTCCCTCGATCATTTTGAGTGCCGCCATCGCAATGATGGGCTCTCCATGATCAAGATATCCCAAATAGAGGCCGTAGGAAACGATGACAGCGATTACGCTGATTACGACAATGGTCGCAATCGTGATAAACGGTGCTGAACTTCTGAAAAGCTTAAGTAATCTATCCTGGCTCACGTTATGAACCCAAAGCCCATGTCTCAAAACCAAGCTTTTTTAGGTTTTCTTCTCGTCCTTTGGGACAAGCAAAAACGTTCATTTGCTGAGACAACATGAAACGCTGGTCAGACTGAAACGGCACCAATGCCAACTGACAGTCTTTGCTTGGGGTACGATCACCAATATCTGGAAAAATTACCGCGCCATCGGGCGTATTGATGCGCCAACATGGCTGATATAAATCGTAGTGATGCTGCTCCAACAGCTGCAACGCACGCAATGTTCGCAGCGGCTGGATTGGCGTCAGCCAACTCTCGACAATAATGAATGGTTTGGCGGTTGCGAGTATTTTGACCATGCCGCTTAAGGCTTCAAATTCGTGATCCTCGACATCCATTTTGATGACATCAGGCTTAATACCCAAATCATCAAATCGCGACATCTTGACGATTTCTCGTCCGACACCTTCGCGGCCAACACCGCTGCCAGCGATACGATTTAGGCCCGTTTCAGAATCGTGCACCGCCATTTCCACAGACCCCGCCTCAGACGACAAAGCAGTGGCATGAACGGTGATGCGATCTTGAAGGCCAAAACCATCGCGAAGGCCGATAATATCGGATCTGGTCGCGGGAACCGGTTCAAACGCATGGATAGGGCCGGTAAAATCCTTTAACGACGCCGCATAAAACGTGAAATAGCCCCAATTCGATCCAATGTCGCAGAAGGTTTGATCACCTTTTAGCAATGACGACAGTAACGCCGAAACATCAGGTTCGTATCCTGCTGCCTCGTTACCAAAATAGATACTGCCGAAATGTGGCTTTCGCGCATCGAACAACGCGGTCCGATCATGACCTAAATGCATACGCCCCTGACCGCCGATCTTAAGGACATCACGCGCAACGTCATAAGCCATACGCGTCGGACGCTTTGCCAAGCGCTTTGACCATTTCTTGCGATACTGATGATGCGCTGCACGACATAGTTTCGCGATAATCGGAAGATCAGATACCTTGAAAGGTGCAGACGGCCCCTCAGGTGCTATCAGTATTTCTTTCATCATAGTTGGGTTGTCACCCAAAGTGCCTCCACAATCAAGGCCCACGGTTAATATTGGTCAGTCACGGAAGTCATTTTCAAAGCTAGAAAATGTCTGACTTTTTTGTTGTTCGCGAGTATGGTTCACTTCGCTCAAACTATTCAGCGAACCAGATCATGTGATAATGATCCTTCAAGAGTCGAGAAAAGAATCAACGCATGTCGGTATTCTACGAATCCTATGGCAAATCGAAGGGCTACGAGACACCAGATTTAAGCCCAAAGCACATTGCTAAATTTGACCAGGAGATCTGGCATCCCAGCAACGTGCAACCGACAATGGCTTGTCTAGAGATAGGCTGCGGGACTGGGCACTTCTTGAGCTACTTGCACCACAAAGGTGTTCAAAACCTCAAAGCCATCGACCTAGATCCAACACTAGCAGAAATTATCCCAGCGCAAGTCCAGCAATACTTTGAGGCAGCAGATGTTTTCGAATTCCTGACAACGACGTCAGCAGATAAGAATTACGACCGCATTTTCATGTTCGATGTGTTTGAACATTTCTCAGCCCTGGATGGCCGAGAACTTCTTGTGAAACTTAAATCTATTTTGGCCGATGACGGTGAAATCGTCTTGAAGATGCCAAACGCCAGTTCGCCGTGGGGTCTACAGTTCCAATATGGCGACGTCACGCATCTCACCGGATATACCCCAGATAGCATCCGCCAAATGGCAGATTCCGTAGACATGGTCTGTAGCCAGTGCCATCCACATACCTTAGGCAACCGTCAGCTCCAATTTCGTGATCGTCTTGTTCAAAAGTTTTTGAACAAGATGATCGCAACACCACCTGACATTTGGGAAGGGAATTTCTACGCAATTCTTCGCAATTGATGATTGTGATAGTAACGATTCAAGTTGTTGCTATCCATTGCGGATCAACACCAAAGACGTATATTTCCGGCCAGTTCTTATAGTTTTCATCATCAAATTTAACGAGGCAACGACATGGCAAAGGCAGCATTTATCGGTTTGGGCGTAATGGGATACCCGATGGCGGGTCATCTTCAGCAAAACGGCCACGATGTGACGGTCTACAACCGTACCACAGCAAAAGCAGAAAAATGGGCGAGCGAACATGGTGGTAATTTCGCCGATACACCTGCCAAAGCCGTAGAAGGTGCTGAGTTCGTATTTTCTTGTGTTGGTAACGATGATGACCTGCGTTCCGTTGTCTATGGAGACGATGGCATTCTGGCAGGAATGTCGACGGGCGGTATTTACTGCGATCACACAACGGCATCCGCCATCGTCGCGCGTGAAATTGGTGAAAAATGCGCTGCCGCTGGTATTGGCTTCTTGGATGGGCCAGTTTCTGGCGGCCAAGCCGGTGCAGAAAATGGCAAACTGACCGTCATGGTTGGGGGGGCTACTGACACATTCGCCAAGGCCGAGCCCGTAATTGATAGCTACGCTATCGCCGCCACGTTGATGGGCGAAGTGGGTGCGGGCCAAATTACGAAAATGGTCAACCAAATCACCATCGCAGGCTTGGTCCAGGGATTATCCGAAGGGATTGCCTTTGCGCAAAAGGCCGGTCTGGATGCAGAGCTTGTCGTCGATTGCATTTCCAAAGGTGCTGCCGGGTCATGGCAAATGGAAAACCGCGGTAAAACCATGGCAAGGGACGAGTTTGAATTTGGCTTTGCCGTCGAATGGATGCGCAAAGATTTAGGCATCGCACTCGAAGAATCAAAAGCCAATGGGGCGAAACTGCCTGTGACCGCATTGGTCGATCAGTTCTATGGCGATGTTATCGCGATGGGTGGTAAGCGCTGGGACACCTCAAGTTTGATCAGACGACTCACTCGCGACTAATCATCTCGCTTTAATTATTTGATACTTCGTGAACCTTGATTTTCAGGGCAGGGGTTGGGTGCAGCAAATTTTGTATCTTCCATGTATAGAGTTTGTAGCCATTCCCTTTCGATGGGAATGGTTTGACCGTCGTAGCGTTGTGACTGGTCACCAAACCATCGGTGAAGATCCGAAGCTCTCCTGACGAATCAAGTCCCGATGCACGCAGACGCTCTTTGATATCGCGCTTCAAAGACTTGCCCAGCATAGAAATCATGCCCGTCTCGAAATTGTAGCTGATGCCTAAGATGTATTCGTTCCGACGGAAAAACGTCATTGTTTTTGTTTTCAGCAGATCGCCGTCTCGCTGATAGTTGACCTTGAAGTGGCCTTGCTTGAAATACTCAAACTCCTTGGTCGCCGAATCCCGGGTGAAATCCTGACGTATGATCTCGGCCTGCGCTAATTCTTCTTCGCGATTGATCTCGCCATCTTTAAGGCCTTGATAAAGCTCAACCTTTGCAAGATATCCATCAAAGAAGAACTCATAATAACCGCCGCGCGAGATATCGATCTCGGCATCAAAGCGGATCGGCAT
>DGNZ01000378.1 GCA_002389175.1 Rhodospirillaceae bacterium UBA4479
GCCGCTGCTCTTACAGAGTGGCGCTCTCTTATCGCCTCGTAGAATTCACGCTCTCCAGGCTTCTGATGCTTGAGCCGATTTGGGTGACAGCAACTCTAAAGCAACAGAAATACATTCAGTCTTGGGTCAATGTTGCTGCTTGCTAACTTGTGGGCTAGATCCTGAGGTAATTATGCTGGATGCCATTTGCCGCCGGAAACAGTTCCCACCGGAGTCAACAGGCTATCGTAGTTTACGACTTCACCCGTTACATCTGCCAAAGCAACGCTGCCCGGGGTTTGTCGTATTACGCTAGCCTCAGGTTGAGCAGTGTTGCCCAAATGGCCGAGATCTGGTCTACTAAGCACTTTAGCAGGTGCTATACTTGCCGCGGCAATGACGTCCTTCACCGACCAACCGAGCGCTAGGAATTTGGTCATAACGTTCAGATTGTCATGTGCCGGACCGTTAATGCAAAATGCATGAATGTCTGACGAAATTACATCAGGCCTAAACCCAGCGGCATCCATTTTTCGTGCGCTATCCCACGAAAATGACCCCATACCGTGCGCGATATCAAAAATTACGCCGCGTTCCCGAGCTGCCAAAACAGCGTCTCTTACGCGACCGTCACCATGGCAGGGTGCATTGGGGAAGGGCCGGAAGCAATGAGTTAGGACATCTCCTTTGCGCAGACGCGCTACCACATCTGAATAAGATGGGGGCGGTTCGTCGATGTGCACCATTAACGGTAAGCCCGTTCGATCGGCCACATCCTGCGCCACATCCAGAGGAGCGATGCCAGATGGCCCAGAAGCATGAGCGCCTATACGAACCTTTATACCAACTATAACGCCTGGGTGAGCGGTTGCTACCGCAGCGGCTTCACGTGCAGCCATTAGGCGCATATCATGGCTCTCGCCGACCATAATCCTGCCGCCAAAGCCGTAGATCCCTGCGAAAGAAACATGGAGATAAGCAAGGATACGCACCCGCGATCGATCAATCACATGCTCTCTGAAGCCCGTAAAATTCCCTGGGCCAGCACTGCCTGCATCCACGAGTGTTGTACAAGCAGATTTATCTGCGAAGTCTTCTGGCTTAACTCCAAGAGAAGTACCGCCCCAGTAAACATGTACGTGCAGGTCGATCATGCCCGGGGTTACAATGCTTCCCTGACAATCAATAACTTGCGCCCCATCCGGTTCCGGCACGTCGAGGCCCAATATTTCGTCTTTTCCGAGGACCAGATCGGCAACCCGATCAACGCCATTCGCGGGGTCAATTACCCGGCCACCGCGTAATACAAACGACCCCGTCATAGCGGCTTATATGCGATCGCTTCGATTTCGACGGCGATATCGATCATCAATCGCGACTCCGCTGTTGAGCGGGCTGGAGGTTCTGAAGGAAAATGCTTTCCGTAAGCTTCGTTGAAAGCAGCAAAATCATCTCTGTCTCTCAACCATACTGTCGTTTTGATGACATCGGCTAGCGTACACCCAGCAAGGGCTAATGCTTTAGCTACATTTGCCAGTACTTGATCAGTTTCAGGTCCGATCCCACCTGGAACGATAGACCCATCCTCACCCACGGGCACCTGACCAGAGACAAAAACGAAATCCCCAGCACGTACAGCGGGCGACAGCGGCACATGAGAGGAGCCTAAGGTTTGCTTTTTAGTCATTTTAGAGTTTTCCTTTTTTCTCTGGGTGGTTTCCGATGGTTTGACCTGAATACAACACAAGCCATTTATTTCAGGGTCAAGTGACGCAGCCTCGCGCGGCCACAATCTCTTCCCCTTCTATTTTTTTGCCACGCAACAGGGTGATGCGATCCATCATGTTAGTTACGACACAGACATGATTGGGAATGATGCGCACACGCTGGCCCACGGATAGTTTGTGGGGCGCTTTAGAACGCATTATTCCATGCTCTTCCGATAATGCGTGAATCGTTAGATTAGGATGGCCTACGGCGTAACCATAGCCATCCATACCCAACAAATCAGAAGTTAGAACTTTTGAGCCTGCATCAATGATCGCCCGTGTTTCAGTGGGTGTTGAAATAACAGTAGCGAGAACGGTGAGCGCACAATCATCCCACGCGGCAGTTGATCGAGTGACAAGTGATCGGTCGTTGTAAATGTATGTTCCTGGACGATATTCAGTTGCGATGGGCACCTGATCCGCCTTCCATATACCGGGAGTACCACCGGTAGATATTGTATCAACTCGAAGCCCGGTGTTGAGGCAAGCGCGCTGGGCATCTGTCAGCCACTTTTGGGTTTCTATTTCCTTGTCAGTTGGGGGATAGGTCATCAAGCCGCCAAACTTTAGCCCAGTTGTTTTGTTTATGCGTTGTGCGATCTCGCAAGCTGCTTCAGGCGTTTGGACACCGCATCGTCCCGCACCGGTATCACATTCCACAAGAACCCTTAGCGGACCTGTGTTGGAAAAAGCTGCTGACAAACCTTCGATGACCGTGTGGTTGTCTGCGACCACTGTCAATTTAATTTTACTCGCCAAACGATTTAATCGGTCGAGCTTTGACGCGCTTAGAATATTGTAGGTTATGAGAATGTCATCCAGACCAGCGTTTGCCATTACCTCTGCTTCACTGATCTTTTGGCATGTTATGCCCACAGCACCTGCTTTGATTTGTGCCTTTGCGAGACGCGGTAACTTGTGAGTTTTAATGTGAGGTCTAACGCTTATTTTTGCTTTATTTGCAAAGCTCTGAAACCGAATAACATTCCGTTCCGCAACATCTAAATCTATTAGGACAGATGGCGTGTCGAGCGTAGCAAACATAGTTGAGGGCTGATTGTCCAACATCCAAAACTCTTTCAATTTTCGTCATGCATTCTGATTTCGGATAACCATGGTGCTGACCATTTACGCGTTCACTTGTTTGATAACTGAATGAACAATTGGGTTTGCTTCCTGTGCAATGGAACAGACCATCAATTCAGCCAGACGCCTCAACGATAGGGGAGTAGCTGACGCTTTCTTAGAATTGATTTCTGATAAGCTTGTGAAACTTGAACATCATCAACAAACACGCTCGTCATTCATTATTGTCTTGAGTTCCTTATTCATGGCGGCAGAAGCGGCGGCGCGAGCGCCGCCGCTCTCATTTCTTAATCCTGCATATAAAGTTGAGAATTTGCTGCCCCTAGCTCCGATTTCATCAAGTTGAGGAGTTCGGTTGCCTTTGCATCTAGATTGTTCGCGATGTGCTGTTCAAATGCTGGCTGAGCAGCATCGACAAACTCCTGCCGAGTTCCGTCGTTTAGTGCGGTGACTGTCATACTCTGCATTAATCCGGCCAAACCACGATCAGAGGCTTCGATTATCCGTGCCAACCCGCGGCTAGCGGCCACACATTCTTCAGCGGCCAAGCGCATGGTGGCCTGCTGCGCAGGTGTGAGCCCCTCATACATCGCTCTGTTCACCAAGAACGTATATGGTGAAAACAGGTGGTTGGTCAGTGTCATGTACTGTTGAACTTCATTGAAGTTCGAGAACGAAATAATTGGGATGGGGTTCATTTGCCCATCAATTACACCGGTCTGGAGGCCAGAATATACTTCGCCCCAAGCTAGTGGGTAAGCTTCAGCACCGAGTGCTTGAATAATGACTTGGTGAGAGGGAAGGGTCATCGTGCGGATACGCACGCCTTTCATGTCGTCCAGTGATGCGATTTCTTGTTTGGAATTAGTAATTGCAAAGAAACCGCCTGTATCTGGGAAGCCAAGAACGACGACGTCGCTGAGCGTTTCTTCGATGTCTGCAGCCAAAGCTTGGCCAAAGGCGCCATCAAACACATGATATGTCGCGGCGTTGTTGGCAAATGCGAAGGGCATATTCAACACGTCTATCCGAGGGTAATAGCTCGCCATGGCGCCCGTGGAGGAAAGTGTCGCGTGGAGAATGCCATCACGTACTTGCTGCACATGCTCGGATGCGTTGCCGAGTTGGTTATTACCAAAAATTTCAACGTTAATTTCTCCGTTTGTAGCAGACCCCATGATATTGCTGAAAACGCCTGCACAGGCATGTTGTGGGTTATCAAAAACGTCTGGGTTGTTGTCGGTTCCAAACCTAAGTGTTTGCTCGGCATTAGCAGTGGCTGCAACCGCAAACAGCGCAAGTGTTGCTGTCATCATACGAATTTTTGTCATCCTCAGGATCCTCCTTGGTTGGTTTAGTTTAGTTTGCAAACCCGAAAGCACGAGGCAGGGCTAGCGCGGCGTCTTCCATAAAGGCGAACGCAAATAAGACTGCGATTTGCGCCAAAAGGAATGGGAAAAGCTTGATAGAAATGCGTTCAACAGTTTCGCCTGTCACCGATGACAAGACGAACAAACACGCCCCAACGGGCGGGGTCATTAGTGAGATGTTTAGAGCTAGAATAAAGATTATTCCGGCGTGTATTGGCTCTAGACCGATGCTTGCTGTCAGTGGTGTAAGAACTGGAGCCAACAGAATTAGAATGGCAGTAATGTCCATAATCATGCCGACCACTAAAAGTAGTGCGACGATTATTGCGATGATTACGTAGGGGTTCTCACTAAGGTTTAGCACAGCCGCGGCGACGGCCTGTGGAATACGCTCAAAGGTCAGCCAAAAGCCCAAGATATTCGCGAAGGCGATAATTACAAAAATTACGCCTGTAATCCGTGCTGTGCGGATAAGCATTTGGTAGAGGTCTCGCCATACCAATGTGCGGTATACTACCCCGCCGAGAAATAGAGCGTACGCCACCGCAATGGATGCTGCCTCGGTAGGGGTTACAATGCCACCTAGTATGCCACCGAGAATAATTACGGGCATAAACAGGGCAGTGAACGAATGTTTAAAAGTTGCCCAGATTTCTGCAAAAGAGGCGCCACGTTCCGCGACGGGCAGGTTCTCTCGCTTCCCTCCTATTACAATGATACCCATGCAGACCAAGGCTATTGCCAGACCAGGTAAGATGCCTGCCGCAAAAAGTCCTGCGATCGAAACGCCCATCAGTGACCCGTAAATCACCATTAAGCCTGAAGGTGGGATCGTGGGCCCTATGATCGACCCTGCTGCCGTAACGGCACACGCATAGTCACGGCGGTAACCGGCTTTAACCATAGCAGGAACCAATGTGCGGCCGAATGCTGCGGCATCAGCTGTTGCTGACCCAGTTAGGCCAGCGAAAAACACAGAAGCTAGCATGTTGGAATGAGCTAACCCACCCCGGAAGCGCCCGACTAAGGCCTGCGCAAAGCCAACGAGGCGCTGTGTGATGCCCACCGCATTCATAATCTCGCCAGCAAGTATGAAAAACGGCATAGCCAGAAATGGGAAAAGATCGAGACCGGCGTAGATCCGCGATGGTGAAATGGCTAGGAAAGATGTTCCACCAAGTGATATAAGTCCAACCACTCCAGCTGCACCAATGACAAAGCCAATTGGCATTCCAATTAAAATTAGTCCGACGAAAACGACAGCTACGATCATGTCAAACTTTCTTCTTGTTTAGGCCTGTCTAGTTGCGATCCGAGATCGCGCAGCAGTGTCAGAAGCATTTGAACTGAAGCCAAGAATGCGGCCGCGGGAACGGCAGTGAAGAACGGACCCATACTTGCCCCGAAGATCATTGCCTCTCGACGGAAGCCGCCCAACGCGAATGGGACGCCAGTCACAAAAAGATAGATGAATAATGCAAGGGTTACCAAATCGGCAAAGATAAGCAATCCGCGGCGGATACTCATGGGCAGGCGCCCGACGAAGCTCATAAGGCCGATGTGGTCGCGACGAGCAATTCCTGCAGATATCGCGAGAAGTGCAGCCCAAATCATTAGATATCGTGCAAATGCTTCAGGCCAGTTGAGTTGCCAGCGGAAGTAGTAGCGGTCAATCACGCCCAGCCAAACATCCAGAACAAGCAATGCCATTAGAATGGCCAACATGAGTTCCACAACGCGGTTAATCTGGTCGCTCCATAGGGCCGCAAACTCCGATCCTGGATAATCTTTTTCGGGCTGTGCGTCTGTCACTTGGTTCTCCGTGATCGGCTCTGGAAAGAACGAATCGTTCGGATTCAACAGTAACACGGAATTTATTTTTGAATAGTAAAACTATTTCCTTTGCAATTTTTTGACTATTAAGTAATTTAACTACGTATTTTATTGTGTCAGGACACGTAGAGGACGCCATGTATTGGGAGAAGATGACATCAGCGGCAATTGAGGAGGTTGAGCGCAGCACACCAGTTATTCTGAACTTGGCGGCCATAGAGCAGCATGGCCCTCATCTGCCTGTC
>DGNZ01000281.1:0-12803 GCA_002389175.1 Rhodospirillaceae bacterium UBA4479
CGAACTATTTTGGCAAACGTGGCTATAGCCACGATCCAGCCGATACGGATTGGACACCCATTGCCGAGGTCGTGGCCGCGATGGAAGAACAAGTCCAGGCCGGGAAAATCCGCGCCTTTGGCGTGTCCAACGAAACGCCGTGGGGTGTCATGGAACATTTACGGTTGGGCGGTGAAGGGTCAACTCGTGTCGCTGCGATTCAAAACCCCTATAACCTTTTAAACCGGACGTTCGAAGTCGGCTTGGCCGAAATGGCGATCCGCGAAGATGTTGGTCTTTTCGCCTATTCGCCGCTGGGCTTTGGCGCGCTGACGGGTAAATACCTGGATGGTCCTGCGCCCAAGGGCAGCCGCCTTGATCTGTTCCCCGACTTCACCCGTCATTTCAAACCGCGCGGGATTGAGGCGACGCGGCGTTATGTTGATCTCGCGAAACAGCACGGCATGGACCCGACGATCATGGCGTTGGCGTTTGTGAATTCGCGTCCGTTCCTGACTTCAAACATCATCGGGGCAACGACCGAAGAGCAGATCAATATCAACATCGATTCCGATGATGTGACTTTAAGCGATGAGGTCCTTGCCGCCATCGACGAGATACACGAGGATCTTCCCAACCCCGCTCCATAAGTTCAGGCGCCCCCGCGATGTTGAGATTGTTTGTTGCCATCCCGATCCCGGACGATTTACGTCAGCGATTGTTGGCGATCTCGTCAGGTGTGCAAGGGGCCAAGTGGGTGCGGCCAGAGGGTATGCACATCACGTTGTTCTTTGCGGGCGAAATGGACCACGACCAGGCCAATGATTTGGACTCGGAACTCGAAGCCGTACAAATGCCACCGTTCGAGTTGTCGTGCCGGGGCTTGGGATATTTCGAGCGCGGGTCCCGCATCAAATCGGTATGGGCCGGGATAGAGCCGAGTGATGCGCTGGTATATCTCCATGACCGGGTTGAAACCGCTGCGGTCAAAGCGGGCTTCAAGCGTGAAGAGCGCAAATTCAAACCTCACATCACGTTAGCCCGGTTAAAGGGCGGGCGGGCCGACGACATCGGCCCCTGGATCGAAACCCACGATCATTTATCCGCGCCGCCGTTCACGGTGGATCGCTTCACACTCTATCGCTCACACCTGGCGCGCGAGGGTGCGATGTACGAGCCGATGGTGGATTACGCGCTGAGTAGCAATCCCTTAATGGATTCCGAATCAACCTGAATTTAGGATGGCGTGATTTGACGGCGTTAGTTTGAATTCGTCAGTGACCGTGCAACACGAAATCCGACTTCATGGCTTCCAATTTCTGAGTGCATTGCACTGCGGGAAGCGGAACGCAATTCTTTTGGAGAACTCCACCAGGAACCGCTGCGGATAAGTCGTGTGCGGCAGGTGCCTATGTTGGTCCACGCGGAGCCATCATCAGGGGCACCATCATAATGAAAAAAATCCACTGGATGACAATCTTCTAGCCATTCATCAACATTGCCGTGCATATCATGAAGACCAAAGCCATTGGCGCGGAAGCTGCCCACGGGGGCGGTTTTTATTTCAAAGCCATCATTACATTCTTTGTTGTTATCGTCTTTATCGGCGAGGCTGAGATCAGCGCCGTTGCCGTAAATGCACATGTCGCGTTTCAGGTTGCCGAACGAATAAAGTGTGTCCGTCCCGGCGCGCGCCGCATATTCCCATTCGGATTCACTCAGAAGTCGGTAGGACTGGCCTGTAATATCGCTCATCCAGGCCACATACGCCTTGGCATCTTCCCAGGTGACGCAGGTCACCGGGTCACGGCCTGTTTGATCAAAGCCAGGGTTTTGCCAATTGACCACGGCGTCTTGTTCAGAAGAATTATAAATTGTCCTACCGCACCCATCGATTATTTTCCGATTGGTCGCACGTGAAAATGCTGCGTATTGGTCTCGTGTCACTTCATACTTTCCGACGGCAAAGCTTCTCGGAATAGTCACTTGATGGACAGGGACTTCGTATTTTTCGCCAGCCCCATTTAAATCACCCATGCGAAAACGGCCCGCCGGGATCACCACCATTTCGGGACAGTCATCACAGTCTTTAAATGTGCTGCCCGGTTGGAACGCAGATGGGGTGGAATCTGTTGGTGCTGCGGCGGCATTGGCCGTCGGCGACGTTGCGGCATAAACCGAAGGCGCTGCGGCCGGGGGTGCAGAAGATGGGCTCAGCAGATATCCGATGACATACGCCTCACGCCCATCCAGATCGAGCCGATACCACTGTTTCCCCTCAACCATTGTTCGGCCTGTGACGTCGACTTCAGTACCTGCCTTTAATCTGCCGATTTTATCGGCCTGAGCTGAAGGTTGCGCCCGAACATTTGCCGTGCGGAGTACGGTCAGGATTTCATCCAGTGTTTCCACCCCTGATGATGATAGAGATGATGATGCAGGAGCGGATACAGTCGATGATGGCAGCGTTGCGGCCATTCGGGGTTGCGTCAGTTTCGCTGCGATTGTGCAGTTTCAGGATGCGGCTCGCCACCTTTGAAGACCTGACCGAACAGGCTCTCGTGGAAACTGGGTTCGGGGCCTAGGCTGGAAACAGCTTTCCCATCGATGGAAACACCTTTGGCGACGTCGCGAAAGAATTTCAAATAGCTCTCTTTATTGCCAGCAGATATTTGGAACGTAATATTCCCATAGGTTTCTTGTTCGTTCAAAATGAGACCGTATTTGCTAGCAAGCGCGTGAGCACCGTTTTCAAGGTAGATATGCGTGTAGGCATTTTCAGTTGTTCGCAGGACAGCAATATCTAACCAATCGCTATTATCGGATTCTTCGGGGCGTTCCTGCACCAGAACCAATCCGTCGCCGATACGCATCGCATAATATGCACTTCCGCCTGTGCTATAATATTGCTCTGTGGCATTCCATGATATGGATTTACAAATAGACCTCATGTATTCCAGGTCTTTTTTTGCTTCCTCTGACGTGACGGGACAGTATAAACCGTCGGAAATCTCGCTGATTTGTTAGCTGTCCGCACGGGTGACGATTTGCTTGTCTATTTGAATGCAACCCGCGAGTAGAAAAAGCGCCGCTACGATTATCGTAAATTTCATGTGATGCCCCCCGGCAGATATAAGCTTATCATAAATATAAATGCAGACGTTTTCTATGCTGATGTCGGCGCGATAAATTATGTGTGAGTAAACAAGGAATATGAAGTCACATGGATCTCAAACTGGGCGGAAAATGTGCACTGATTACAGGGGCAACGGCGGGCATCGGTGAAGCTGCTGCAAAGCTGTTCGCTGCCGAGGGTGTGCGGCTTGTTCTCTCAGGGCGGCGTGAAGATGCGTTGAAGACATTGTCCGAGGCGATTGCCGCTTCGGGCGCGCCTGCACCAGCGATCATCGCCGGAGAACTGGACAGCGCCGATGGGTGCGAAAAGATCGCCGCCGAGGCATTGGATATCACCGACGGTCAGATCGATATCTTGTTTAACAATGCGGGGGCGTCGATGCCGCTCGATAATCCTTGGGATGACGCCAAATGGGATGCTTCGCTGCAACTTAATTTCGCCGCGTCGCGCCAGATGAGTGCTGCGATTGTACCGGGCATGCAGACGCGGAAATGGGGCCGCATCATTAACACCACGGGTGCGATGGTAACGCCTGTGCCCAACGCCGCGATCCCCGCCAAAGCCGCCCTTCAATCCTGGTCGCGGAGCCTTGCGATCCAGCTCGCCCCCGATGGCATCACGGTGAACACAATCGCGCCGGGTCGAATTGATACAGAGCAAATCAGAAACAAACTGCACCCCACCGAAGAAAGCCGTCAGGCCTTCATCGATCGGTTCATCCCGGCGGGGTATTTTGGCGAACCAGAAGACTTAGCAGTCCTCGCCGTTTTCCTCGCATCGCCCTTGGCAGGATACATCAACGGTGCCGCCATCCCCGTCGATGGCGCGATGCTGCGGATTACTTAAAGCCCCAGTAACCCTGGAAGCTCAGTCATGTCATCGAACACCAGATCGGCTCCGGCGGCGCGGAGTTTATCGATATCATCGGTGGTGCGGTGTGATGCGCCGATGAAACCGAACGCGCGTATCCCTGCCCGCTTGGCACCCAACACGCCGACGGCGCTGTCCTCAATCACGGTGCATTCGGATTCTTTTGCGTTCATGCGCATGGCCGCGAAATGGAACAAATCGGGGGCCGGTTTGGGATGAGCGACAAGGCGACCTGAAAACAAATGGGGATCGAAATATTTGATCAGGCCTGTCAGTTCCAGATTCTTTTTGATCTTGGCAGGCGGACCGGACGAGGCGACACATTTTGGAACCGCGATTAATTTTTCCAACGTCGCTTGAATACCGGGGACGGCCTGTAAATCCGCTTCGAAGGCTTTGACATCGAGTGCGCGCAGTTGATCTTCGAAATCATCAGGCAGATCGATACCTTCGTCTTCAACCATTTTGATCACGCCCGGAATGGTGCCGCCCGCGAACCGTTGCACGCTTTCCATCGCGGTGATCGGATAGCCATGACGGGTGAGCAATGCGGCGAGCACGCGGTTGGCGATGATCTCGCTGTCGACCAGCACGCCGTCGCAATCAAAAATGACAACCATATGTGCAGCCCTACAAATGCGTATCGCGGATATGCGCGAGCAATCCGTTAGATGCGGCATCAATCATATCGAATACGTTGGCGAACCCGCCGTCTCCACCGTAATAGGGGTCGGGGACTTCTGTTTCACCGACATTGGGTGCGAACGACAAAAACATATGAATTTTATCAGAATGCTTGGCCGGACTCATGGCGGTCAGCGTATCAAAATTATTGGTGTCCATGGCGATGATGAAATCAAAGTCTTTGAAATCGCTGTCGCGGGTCTCACGCGATTTCAGATCATCGATCATAATGCCGCGACGTTTTGCTTCTTGGCACGCGCGACGATCAGGGGGATCGCCCCGGTGCCAGCCGCTGGTGCCGCAGGAATCGGTTTCGATTTTATCCGATAACCCTTCGCGGGCGACCAGATCTCGGAACACACCCTCGGCGGTGGGTGAGCGACAGATATTGCCAAGACAAACGAACAACACACGGATCATAGAGGGTTTCCTTGGCAAGATAGAGCGGGCGACTATGCTGTTTGATTATCATGACCCCGCGCACGCGCGGCAAGGGACAGCTTTATGAAACTCGACCGAAATGCATCGATTGTCATTCTGACCGGGGCCGGTATTTCCAAGGAATCAGGCTTGGATACGTTTCGTGACGAAGGCGGTGTGTGGTCAAAGGTCCGCATCGAAGACGTTGCCACGCCCGATGCTTACATTGCCAACCCGGACCGGGTGCATGAATTTTATAACATGCGGCGGGCTGCGGTCTTGGATGACAGCCTGCATCCTAACGCCGCGCACGCAGCGCTTGCCGAATTAGAACAGCATTGGCCAGGAAATGTGTTGGTCGTAACGCAGAACGTCGATGATCTGCATGAACGCGCGGGTTCGGAAAATCTGATTCATATGCACGGCGAATTGTTAAAATCTCGCTGTACCGCGTGCGGCGATATCAGTGACTGTCGCCAGGATTTATCGGTCAACAGCGTGTGTGATGCATGTCATGCGACGGGTACGGTGCGTCCGCACATCGTGTGGTTTGGTGAAATGCCGATGCAGATGGATGACATTCACGATGCCTTGGCGGATGCCGGATTGTTCATATCCATCGGCACGTCGGGCAACGTGTATCCAGCGGCGGGGTTCGTCGATGTCGTCCGCGTTGCGGGTACCGGGCAAACGGTGGAACTGAATCTAGAACCCTCAAGCGGGGCGACGCATTTCGATGATAGCCGTTATGGCCCGGCGACAGAGATCGTGCCCGCGTTCGTAAGGACGTTGTTGGAAAACGCCTAACTGCCTTCTAGGCGGACACCGTCGAAGCGAGATAAATTATTGACTTTGATAATGCTCCGTAAGCGTTTGCCGTATTCCTCTGGTATCTCTGAATACGCCTTCAGGTAACTTGTGAGCGCGAGGCCGTTTGGCGTTTTACCGCCATCGCGGGCTTTGGCCCGCGCGGTCCGAAGCTTCTTGTAGGCACTGTGGGTATTAATATTCAGCATGTAAAAACGCACGCTGTGCGTGATGCTTTTGTATTTGATGACTTTAAATCCCTCGGCCTTTTTCGGTGCAATACCTGGAACATCTTCGTCGTAGGTCCGCATGCCGAAAAAATTGTTTCCCTTGCGCGCAAACCGCGATGATCCCCAACCGCTTTCAAGGGCGGCCTTGGCAAGGACAAGAGATGCGGGAATGACATCGACGCGCTTTAACAGGACATCCACGTTGCCGACCTCGACATCGTATTTTTCGTACAACGACGTAGGTGCATCGGCAGGATCATCGGTAATTTTTTTCCGTTCGATCCGAATATTGTCATTCTGCGCGGCGATGATCGGCAGCATGATTTTAAAGAACGTGGCTTTTTTCTCGTTCACGTCTTTGATTCTGTTCAGATCCACGTCGAGTGACTTGATAAAAACGGCGGGCACACTTTTCGTTCGTCCGACTTGATCCAGGCTATAATCCAGCGCCCGGTCAATATCGCGCGCGGTTAACCCGGGGAGTGCGGCGATCTCTTCGGCGGTTTTTGGGGCTTCTTCCAGATCATCGATATTTTCATCACCGCCCGACACGATGAACGCGATGGCTGCGATTGAAATGAACACGGCAACGATGATGCTGCGTAAGTTCTTGCTCTGCTTGTCTTGGTTGTCGTGCGCGGCCATGCGTTAATGCTCCCAGATATTCATCTTATTGGTATCAGTTGCGGTCTTATGTCTCAAACAGACGAAACATCGGCATCCGAAGATTTAAATGCCCTGCTAGAACGTGTGCGCGCATGTGAAATTTGCAAGGCTGAATTGCCATTAGGGCCCCGCCCCGTGGTCCGGGCTCAGGCGACGGCTCGGATATTAATTATCGGTCAGGCGCCGGGGACCAAGGTCCATGAAACGGGTATTCCCTGGGATGACCCGTCGGGTGATCGGCTTCGGGAATGGCTGGCTTTAGATAAAGACACATTTTATGACGACAGCCGCATCGCCATCGTGCCCACGGGCTTTTGTTATCCAGGCCGGTTCGATAAAGGCGGAGACCGCCCGCCGCGCCCGGAATGTGCACCCCAATGGCACGGGCCAATCTTGTCGCACCTTAAGGATATCCGTTTAACCTTGTTGGTGGGCTCCTATGCCCAGGCGGTATACTTGGGCAATGACAAAAAACGGACCCTGACAGAGACAGTGGCCGCTTGGAAAAGCTATATGCCCGCCTATTTACCGACGCCACACCCCAGTTGGCGAACCAAGCATTGGGCCAAGAAAAATCCATGGTTTGAGGCCGAATTGGTACCTGAAATCCGCCAATTGGTGAGCAAAATTCTATAAACATCTCATCTGCACCGGGATTACTTGACAGCGCGCCCTGTTCAGCGCCATTGTGCGCTTACAAATAAGATCAGTCCATTGAACGCGATTGGTTAATATGGAATTCCATTAGGGGTTCCAAGAGTGTAACCGGATTGTGGGCGGCGTGACGGGGGCCCATGCATACGATCACCGATAACGACCTATTTCATCGACTCGCGTTTGATAATCCGTGGTGGGAATTCACGGACAAGACCCGTATTGCCTTTAAAAACCCAGCCAAACGGGCGTTTTTTCCGGCGTTTTCCAATCGTGTAAAGCAGGCGGGAACGGGCAGTGTTTTGGTGCTCGCAGGCCCACTTCGTGCTGGCAAAACCGTTATGATGCGCCAAATGGTTGCGCAGTTGATCGAACAGGGCGTGAAACCCACCAGCGTGATGTATTGCTCGTTAACGACGCCAAGTTATACGGCGGCCAACCTCAGTGTTTTGTTTGAGATGTTTTGCCGCCGGTATCGCCATGGACCTAACGCTGAGATTTTCGTATTTTTTGATGAAGTCCAATACGCCAAAGACTGGGAAAAGCAGCTGTTGCAACTGGCCAAAATGCGGCCAAACGCAAAAATTGTCGGTGCCGTTTCGTCGTCCTCGCCATCCTTGGTGACCGGTGATGTGGTGCAAGACGGTAAGATGGAAATCTTTATCTTACCGCCGCTGACATTTTTAGAATTCATGCGGTTCCGTGGGTCCGAAGAAAAACTTTTTGATACGGCGACGACGGCCAAAAAAGGGTCCATGTCGTTGGTCCCGAACGGGCTGACTGCACTCAACCAAGAATTCCAGCGTTATGTGAATTTCGGTGGATTCCTGGAAGGGATTTTATCGGGCAAGGACGGTGTCCCCGCCCCGACGTTTATGCGCGACGGCGTCGCGGACCGGGTGTTGCACAAAGATTTGGCATCCCTGAACGGGGTCAATGATCCGCAAGAGCTTAACCGACTGTTCGGCCTGCTGGCGTTCAACACGGCACGCGAAATGTCGATGGATGATCTGGCCAAGGGCACGGGCATTGCGAAAAACACGCTTCGGAAATATCTCGATTATCTGGAACAGGCCTTTCTGATCCGCCGCATCAATCGCGTCGACCGTGATGGTCAGCGATTCCAGCGCCAGGTGTTCTTTAAGGTCTATTTGACCAGCCCATGTTTGTACGCGGCCTTGTTCGCACCAGTCCCGCCATCGGATCAGTTTTTTCAACGATTGGCTGAAACCGCGTTGGTGTCACAATGGTTGGGGTCAGAATCGATTGCCAACCTGTATTATGCCAGTTGGCGCGGCGGTGCCGTTGATCTGCTGACGTTGGACCCTGAAACCGGCCAGCCTGATCATGTCTATGATTTGGATTGGCAAAATACCTATGTGCGCACCGATAAGCGGCCCGATCAATTGGTGACGTTCGTCAAAGAAAATAACCGTGCTGCGACCAGTTACGTTCTGACCGGCAGCATTGCCCGGACCGCGACCATGAAGGGGATCAACATCACCCTGGCCCCATTGTCATTGTATACGTATTGGGTTGAACGCGATTCCAGTATGCGATCCGTTCAAAAGGTTGCGAGCTAAATCAGATCGAGCTTTCCGATCCGTCTTTGGAATTCAGCGCACCGGAAATTTGAGTGGCGTAGTTGCCGATCACAAAGCCTGCAAAGCCAAAACAAATAAATAACACGGCACCGCCAAGGGCTTGGATTGATCCGCTGTGATAGAAAAGACCAAAGCAGGCAACGCCAGCGATCACCAAAAGTCCCGCGAAAATAAACAGTACCATGCGCATGGACGGCACTCCCTCGTTCTTTTTTTAAGAGCACATTTTTCTTAGACAGAGCTTAGGCAATAATAGGTTCAACGGTCAACCTATGTGACGTGTGCTATGTGACGCAGGTCCGCACGGCAATGTTATTGGGGGCCATTTTCGCCTGGTCCGTCGATGCGATGACGGGCGAGCAGACGGGGCAAGGCGGTGCCTGCCAAAATCGTAGCACCCAACAAAAATATGGCTGACATCAGGGCGATGGTGTCCATTCGGATTCCGTGATCGATGGCGACGCCCATCATCGGGGGTGACAGGGCACTGGCAAAAACCATCAACGCCCAGACCAGCGCTTTGATCGCGCCTAAATGGACAACGCCATAAAGCTCGGCCCAGATCGCACCCCCCGTGACCGTCGCGGCCCCGCCTGATAATCCAAACAGGGCCATGAATATCGCCCCCGCAATGGGCGCGTCAGATTGGCTGAGAATGAGCAGACCCGCAGATGCTGGGAGTAGAAATAGGCGGACCAATTTGGTCGCACCCCAGCGATCGACAGCGACACCGGATGCGATCGCCGCACCCATTTGGACACCCGCAAAGATGACAAAGAAACTGGCAAACACGGCGAGGCCCCATCCTTTTTCGGTAACCAGATGCACTTGGTGGAAAAACACCCCGGTGCCAATGAACGGCATCGCCAGGACCGTTGGGATCAGTACATAGAATTTGGGGTCGCGCAGCACTTGGCCGCGTGTCCATCCCGACAGCACACTTCGACCCAACGTTGTTTGGTTTTCTTCGACAAGTGCGGCGTGACGGTGATGGTGCCCGCGCAGCAACCACATGAGTAAGGGAAAAAGACCACACAAGATGATGGCCCCCAACGCCAGCCACATATCCTGCCAGCCGATGGTGGTGATGATGGCAACGACAATGATCGGAAATACCGCCTCTCCGGCGGGAAAACCCATGGACGCAACGCTGACGGCCTTGCCGCGATGGGCATCGAAATACCGCCCCATCGACACAAACGCGATGTGTGACATCAACCCCTGCCCGGTCAACCTGAGCGCAAAGATTGCCAGCACCAATGTGATCGGGCCGATCACATGTGCCATCCCAATGCATGCGGCGCCCAAGCCGACGATGACGCAGGCGGTAAAGACGCGAAGATCTACATCATCGATTTTACGACCCAGCCATATCAACAGCACCGCACTTGATGTCGTGCCGATGGCATACAANNNNAGGCCAAAATCACCATGGCTGAGATGAAACGCTGCCCTGATTTCGCCTCCCGAAAGTGCGATAAAAAATGTTTGACCGAACGACGAAAAGACGGCGGCTAAAAACCCAAAGGCTAGAAACCGTTTATGCTGAACAAAAAAGTTCAGTGTCACCCCTTCTGTTTGCCGAGCAACCGCAGGCGTAGAGCGTTCAAGCGGATGAAGCCCTCGGCATCACGTTGATCGTAAACGGTGTCTTCTTCGAACGTCACGATGGCTTCGTCATACAATGACAACGGTGATTTGCGTCCCGTGATGATCACGTTCCCTTTGTACAGCTTCAGACGCACGGTCCCGGTGACACGTTCGCACGCCTTATCGATGGCGGCTTGCATCATTTCACGTTCAGGTGCGAACCAAAAACCGTTGTAGACCATCTCGGCGTATTTTGGCATCAGTTCGTCTTTGGTGTGCATGGCGCCGCGTTCCAGCGTGATGCTTTCCATCGCGCGTTGGGCATGGAACAGCACAGTACCGCCCGGTGTTTCGTATANNGGCATCAATTCATCTTTGGTATGCATGGCACCGCGATCAAGCGTGATTGATTCCATGGCGCGGCGTGCTGTTAACAAAACAGTGCCGCCGGGTGTTTCGTATATACCGCGCGACTTCATGCCGATGAAACGGTTTTCAACGATATCGATGCACCCAACACCGTTACGGCCACCCAACGTGTTCAGTTTTTCGAGCAGCGTTGCGGGGGACATTTTTTTGCCGTTGATGGCAACCGGATTGCCCTGCTCAAAATCGATGGTGATTTCTTCGGGGGTGTCAGGCGCATTCATCGGCGTGACCATGCGGGTCAGAATCAGATCGTAGTCAGGTTCAATCCATGGGTCTTCGAGGATTTTACCTTCGGATGAGATGTGCAACAGATTGGCGTCTTGACTGAAGGGCGCTTCGCCGCGCTTGTCCTTTGGCACCGGAATTTGGTTTTTCTCGGCGTATTCGATCAGCTTGGTCCGGGAATTCAAATCCCATTCACGCCACGGCGCGATGATTTTGATATCGGGCTGCAGCGCATAATAACCTAACTCGAACCGGATTTGATCGTTGCCCTTGCCGGTTGCGCCGTGTGACACCGCATCGGCACCCGTTTCGCGGGCGATTTCGATTTGGCGCTTGGCGATCAACGGCCGTGCGATGGATGTGCCCAGCAGGTACGTCGCTTCGTAAATTGCGCCAGCACGGAACATCGGAAATACATAATCACGCACGAATTCTTCGCGGAGATCTTCGACATAGATCTCCTTGATGCCCATCATTTCGGCTTTGGCGCGCGCAGGTTCGACTTCTTCGCCTTGGCCCAAATCGGCGGTGAACGTCACGACTTCGCAGTCATACGTGTCCTTCAACCACTTCAAAATAACCGATGTATCAAGACCACCTGAATAGGCGAGGACAACTTTATTTACTTTAGAGCTCATGAGTGCGCGCTTTCATGTAAAAGGGGGCAAAGCGGGCGCAGTATAGGCACCCGGCCCCATGGGTAAAGGCGCTTTCACTAAGAATTTTTGGGGGATCGAAGGGCGCTTTAGACGTGTTCTGCGCGGGCCTTCAAGACTTTGGTGATGATATCTTCGACCAATGCGCGCTGATCGTATCCCATCTCGGTCAAATCTTCTTCGGTCAGGGCGAGTTCAAGCAGCAGTCTCTCTCGACGGAGTTCCTGCGCGATCACTTTGTCGCTGATATCTGTTAGTTCCATAAATTCCATGGGCCGCTTATATAATGCGTCTGCTTAAAGGAGCCTGACCCCCTGACATCTATGACCCGGAAACGGCTAATTTTTCCTGGTAAAACGCGATCAGGCCTTTGATCTCTTCGGCCTCATCAATGGGGTCATTATATGCCCAGGCAATGTCGTTCAATTCGCCTTCGGTTGTCTGTGCTGTATAGTACACAGCTTGCCCTTTATACGGGCAACGGCTTGCCGTGTCTGTGACCTGCAACACATCCATGTTGACGTCAGCAATCGGGAAATAAAGCCTTGGCGTGTAGCCATTTTCCGTCAACACAACCGCGTCTGCACTGTGTGCCAGTACGGTATCCCCTGCTTTGATGCTGACGGAGCCGAGTGTGCCGGTAAATGTGATGCGGTTTGTGATGGGCATGGTATTGCAAATCAATAATGATGAATGGGCGGCTCTATACTATACATAAGGTTGTAGTGCGCACATTGAAACCCTGCGTCTGATCACTTTTCAGTGGTTTGTGGCATTGGTTGCATTCGGTCAGCTCTTTCAAACATACCCCCTCACCTAACCTCTCCCCCTAAAGGGGGAGAGGGATGAGAAC
>DGNZ01000281.1:12894-15933 GCA_002389175.1 Rhodospirillaceae bacterium UBA4479
GTGGAGGAGAGGACAGGTGAGGGGGCCAGACTCAAATCATTTTTCGCTGGTCTGAGGTGATTGCTCGGCCTCAATATTCTCCATCAACACATATGCCGCTCCCAACCCATGGGGCGTGGCCAGGATTTGTTCGGAAATGCCGGTGGTGGCGGCTTCTTCCTCTGGCGTGTCGCTCAACGCGTCTTCTGCGGTCAATCGCTGCTGAATTTCCAGGGCGACCATGCGCTCAATCTGATCACGTTGGCTGGCTGGCATGTTTTCCAAATCTTCCTCGCTGAGGCCCATGGCCTCCAGAATCTTCTCGCGCAATTCTTCTAGTTTCTCGATTCGGATATTATCGGTGTAGGCCCGAAACCCTACGTCCAATATATCCTTAAACGTTTGGCGGAATTCGGCCTTCCATGCGGCTTCTTGATCCAGTTTGGGGCCTGTATCCAAATTGACAGGAATGGCCGCAGGAATCGGATTGTTGGGGTCAATCATCTCATCGTGTCCCTTTTAGATCGGCAAACGCTGCCCCCATCGGACAGCACCCGGCAAAAGTTACCGAGATGTTAATGCAGCGCTCAGGCATTCGGTGGCCCAAAAACATCTAAGAACATCGCCATTTCCGTCAGGCCGTCTGGACCCTGTTCGGGGGTGCGCGCCTGCGCAAAGTTTTCGTTTTGTCGCAATGCCTTGAGGCATGCGGCATAGGTCTCGGACGGGCCATGCGGCTCGACCTCGGGGGTCTGTATTTTTGATCTTAATTGCCCATCAAACATGGGGTGTCTCCTTATGCGTGTTGCCTAAGGAGCTGCAAACCCGATGCCAATTTTAAGGTATGGTTAAGACGTTGCGGGCTGGTCAGAAAACTTGCGGACGCGCTCGGTCGCTGATTTCAGCTGACCGCATGCTGCCATAATGTCTCGGCCGCGCGGCGTGCGGACGGGCGATGAGTATCCCGCATCATTGACGATGTCGGCGAATTTGCGAATACGGTTGTTGGACGAGCACTCATACGGCGCACCCGGCCACGGGTTGAACGGGATCAGATTGATCTTGGCGGGAATGCCGCGCAGCAGATTGACCAACTCGTATGCATCGGCGTCGGTGTCGTTGATACCCTTTAGCATTACATATTCGAATGTGATGCGGCGCGCGTTGGACGACGTTGGATAACGGCGACACGCGTCGAGTAATTCTGAAATCGGCCATTTTTTGTTGATCGGGACGATCACGTCGCGCAAATCATCGCGCACCGCGTGCAGGCTGATCGCCAGATTCACGCCCAGTTCGTCACCGCAGCGCTCGATCTCTGGAACAATACCCGACGTGGATAAGGTGATGCGGCGTTTGGAGATGGAAATCCCCTCGCCGTCCATGATGATGGTCAGCGCCTTGGCGACGTTTTCGTAATTAAACAATGGCTCGCCCATGCCCATCATGACGATGTTGGATAGCATCCGCCCACCGTCCTGTGGAGTCGGCCATTCGTCGTAACTGTCGCGCGCGGCCATGAATTGACCGACGATTTCGCCCGCCGTCAGATTGCGCACCATCGGCTGGGTTCCGGTATGACAGAACGTGCAGGCCAATGTGCAGCCGACCTGGCTGGAGACACATACGGCACCGCGATCTGTTTCGGGGATGTAGACGGTCTCGACTTCTTTGCCATCAGCGAAATTGAACAGCCACTTGCGGGTGCCGTCTTCGGACGTTTGCTCGGTCGCGATGCCGGGGCGCGTCACCTTGTGGGTTTCGGGTAGCTTGGCGCGGACGTCTTTGGACAGCGTCGTCATCTCGGCAAAGTCAGTTTTGCCCTGATGATAAATCCAATGCCAAAGTTGCTTCGCACGAAACGGTTTCTCGCCGAGTTTGGTCATTTCCTCGGCAAGCTCTTGGCGGCTTAGGCCCACCAGCTCGGTGCGGTCGTCTTTGATCGGTGCATCCATGGCGCGGGGTGTACACCGAAAATCGATCTGGGCCAAGGAGAACACGCATGGGGGCTGTCGTCGAAGGATTGGACATCATTTGATTTTGAGGTTACGAGCCATCCATGAATGATGCCGAGTTCAAGTCTGAAAAACGCCGAAACGTGATGCTGTTGAGCTTTGCGCAGGTGTTCGCGCTGTCGGTGTGGTTTTCGGCCAGCGCCGTGGTGCCGGACCTAAAAGCGAATTACGGCCTGAGTGGTTGGCACGCATCGTTGTTCACCAGTGCGGTATCGATCGGGTTCGTGTTCGGCACATTGATCAGTGCGACGTTGACGCTGGCAGACCGCTTTCCGCCATCTAAACTGTTTGCGGTGTGCGCAGTTTTAGGCGCTGCCGCCAACGGTGCGATCTTATTTTTTGAGCCAACATCGCAGGCAGTCATCGCGCTGCGCTTTATCACCGGAGCGACCTTGGCCGGAGTGTATCCCGTGGGGATGAAAATCGCGTCGTCGTGGGCGCGAGGCGATACCGGGTTTTTGGTCGGTGTGCTGGTCGGCGCGTTGACGGTCGGGTCCGCGTTGCCGCATCTGTTCAATGTGTTGGGCGGTATCGATTGGCGTTTCACTATTGGGGCTGCAACGGTTGCGGAATTGATCGCGGCGGGGGCTATTCTAATGGTTAGGGCCGGCCCTAATTTAGGCCCGTCTGCGCCGTTTGATCCGACACAGATGTTACAGGCGTGGCGCAATAAGTCATTACGTCTCGCGAACTTTGGATACCTCGGCCACATGTGGGAACTGTATGCCATGTGGGCCTGGATCGGCGCGTTCTTAGCCGCGAGCTTTACCGTCAGTGGCGTTGATACGCCCTTGGTGTGGGCAGGATTGGCGACCTTTGCGGTGATTGCCGCTGGCGGCGCCGGGTCTGTATTTGGCGGTGTGTTTGCAGACCGGATGGGGCGCACCACCTTGACGATTTTAGCCCTAGGTATCAGCGGGGTTTGTTGTGTGTTGGTCGGATTTATCTATGGCGGCGCGCCGTGGCTGATGATCATTGTGTGTTTGATCTGGGGGGCGGCGGTGATCGCGGACTCAGCACAGTTTTCAACCTGCGTGATCGAACT